>JAOUDU010000328.1 GCA_029859085.1 Gammaproteobacteria bacterium
TTTTTTTGCTCTGCGCCGTGGTTTTCACGCCAGTCGCTGTCAGCGCAGATATTTCAGGAATCTGGAAACACGCCCAGGAGCCTGTATGGATTGAAGTCTCAGTAGAAGAGGGAAGCGCCACCGTGGTGCGTAATGACAGATCTCCTGATCGCGTGGGTCGCACGTTGCTGAAAGATCTGGAGGCCGACAAATCCAAACAGGGTTTGTGGCATGGACTGTTCTACGTCGAGAAGATGGGCGATTACAAGGATGTGCAAGTTTCCCTGTCCGACAACGACCGGATGCACACCACGGGGAAGTTGGGATTTATTAGCCGCACCGTGGAGTGGGTGCGCGTCGATAAAATACGGTAAAAGCCAATTCGCATATCGCAGCGTATTCGCCCCGCGTAGAGCTTGATAACACACTATCAAAATCTTCGATCGCGAGAAAAACCAGGGCCCGCTGAAAGCGGGAGCTATGACCTCTGCTGCGCCACGCTGGACACAGTAGACAGATATCGATTGGCCGAATATAACCCCATGCATGGCCGAATATGATTCCGTGCTGTCCGTAATCCCCGTGTAGTGTGTCTTTTTCAATGGCCCAGGAGAAGAGATATGACGGTAATCGCCAGTGCTTCACGTATGCCCGAAGGTATGACGCTGAAAGTCCGGAATATCAAGTTTGAACTCAGCGAACAGCTGTCCAGGGACTGGTTGGATAACGACCCGTTTAAAACGGCTTTCTTTAACGCCCTGAGTATGACCTTTCCCGATGGTGAGCGCTTTTTTATAGACAGCGTTCGGCACTATGAAGGGGAGGTAAAAGACACCAAGCTCAAAGCAGAAATGAGCAAATTTTTTGGTCAGGAAGGTATGCACTCCCGAGAGCACCGTGCATATAACAAGGCTTTGTGTGATTTGCGCGGTTACAACCAGGAAAAAATGGAGCGCAGGACAAAATACATGGTGCGACTGGCGAAACAAAAGATGTCGCCTGTAGGCCACCTGGCCGCAACCTGTGGTGTCGAACACATTACAGCGATTTTTGCCGACAAAATCCTCAATGGCTGGATGCTCGGCGATGTGGATCCACAAATGCGAAGCTTGTGGGAATGGCACTCTGCCGAAGAACTTGAACACAAGTCCGTTGCAATGGATGTGTACAACCATGTCAGCGGTGACTACAAGATCAGGAAAATGACACTGCAGGCATTTACGGTCCATTTTCTAATCAATCTGCTGGCCAATACCGGCTATATGCTGCGCAAGGACAGGAAGCTCTGGCAGTGGTCCACGCTGAAAAGTGGGTTCGGATTTCTCTTTGGCAAGGGTGGTGTGTTGCGCGAATTTCGCGGCGATTACCTCATGTATTTCAATATTGAGTTTCACCCATGGGACGATGACAACCGACACCTGCTTGATCGCTGGCAGGCTGGGCAGGACGCATGAAAAGCTATCAACCGGATACTGAAAAGCTGTTGACCGCGTTGAATAATGGCGTACTTACCATCAGCTTTAACCGGCCCGAAGCCATGAATGCGCTACACCCGGAAATGCTTGCCGGGGTCGGCGCATTGGTGGATCAGGCCAGTGCTGATGATTCAGTCTGTGCAATTGTTTTGCAGGGCGAGGGGCGGGCTTTCTCGGCCGGTGTGGATCTCAAGGTATTGCAGGATATCGAGCCGGCTTACGGCCGTATTGGCGATCTGTTTGATACACCTGCCAGGCAGGCCTATTCGGCAATTCGCAATGCCCACATCCCCGTGATCGCCAAGGTGCACGGCGCTTGTTTTACCGGTGCCCTGGAGTTGGCGCTGCACTGTGATTTCATCTACACCACCGATACCACAAAATTCGGCGACACCCACACCCGATTCGGCCTGCGCCCCACATGGGGTATGTCGCAGACCCTGGCCCAGGCTGTTGGAATCCGCAAAGCCAAGGAGCTGTCATACACTGCGCGAGTATTCAGGGGTGACGAGGCCATGCGGCTCGGTCTTGCCAACGAGTCTGTTGCCGGGCAGGAGGAATTGGACGAACTGGTGACCACCCGCGTTGCGCAGATTGCGAATAATTCTCGTGCTGCGGTTGCAGCGATGAAGGATTTGTACCGACTCAGCCAGCAGGGGGAGTCTATGGAAGAAGCTCTGGTGAAAGAGTTGGGTACTGAATACGAAGATATTCTCGATACAGCGGAACGCCTGGCAGCATTTCGGTAGAAGATTACAGAGTGGAAATGCCCAATGGCTCTCTCAACATGACTTATAACGAAGACCATCGCTTTGACTTCGCCCGCAAGCAGATCAACGCGATCAACAAAGAAAACTACACATCGGTGCTCGACCTGTTCGAGAGGGCCTGCTCCGAATTTTCAGACAGCGTAGCCTTTACCTGCCTCGGGCAGGACGTCACCTTTCGTGAAATA
Organism: Gammaproteobacteria bacterium; assembly: GCA_029859085.1. GTDB lineage: Bacteria > Pseudomonadota > Gammaproteobacteria > Pseudomonadales > Halieaceae > JARRPM01. The sequence goes on from JAOUDU010000328.1 coordinate 2,410, forward strand.
GATGAAATGTCAGCCAGCCTGGCAGCCTATCTGTGTAGCGAAGCGGGTTTGGAGCTTGGCGACAGGGTGGCAATTCAGTTGCCCAACCTGATCCAGTATCCGGTAGCCGCCTGGGGAATCCTGCGCGCTGGCCTGGTGCTGGTAAATACCAACCCGCTTTATACAGAGAGGGAATTGCGCCACCAGTTTCAAGACAGCGGCGCGAAGGCGGTGGTGATGCTGAGTGACTTCGTTCCGACGGCATCGAGGGTTATTCCCGATACAGACATCGAGCTGGTCATTACAACCGGTGTGTTCGATTTGATGGAGGCACAGCCCGCTCCGGAACATAGTCTGAAAGAATCGGTGAGGGTGGTTACTTTGCCTTCAGCTATCGAACTTGGTAAGGGCAAGCCATTACAAAAGAATCGCCCCACGTTAAAGGATTTGGCGGTTCTGCAATACACAGGCGGCACAACCGGCGTAGCCAAGGGTGCGATGCTCAGCCACGGCAACATCATCGCGTGTGTAGCGCAGGGTAGAAATCATCTTGCGGAGGATGGAGGGGAGACCCTCAGTGGCCTGCTGATTGCGCCATTGCCTATTTATCATATCTTTGGATTTAGCCTTTACCTTTGCGGTAACTTTGCCGCTGGTGGACGATCGGTCCTGATTCCAAACCCGCGCGACCTTGACGGCCTGCTTGATGTTATGAAGTCGGTTCCGTTTACCGGATTTGCCGCTGTTAACACCATGTTGGTGGGTTTAATGGCGAATTCCAGGTTCGATGAAGTAGATTTTTCGAATTTAAGGTGGACGATTGCCGGTGGTGCTGCTCTGGTGCCCGATGTTGCTTACCGGTGGGAGTCGCGCACAAACTCCAGGCTGATTGAGGGTTACGGTCTATCGGAAACAACAGCGAATCTGACCTTGAATGTACCCTCCACCCGACGCATTGGCAGTGTTGGAAAGCCGCTGGGGTTCCAGGAGATAAAACTGGTGGATGGGTCTGGGAATGTCGTTGCAGACGGTGAAGAAGGGGAGTTGTGGGTGCGCGGACCACAGGTGATGATGGGTTACTGGGGGCGTGCCGAGGCAACGGATGAAGCCATCGACGCTGACGGCTTCTTCAAGACCGGTGATATCGCGGTAAAGCAAGAAGATGGCTTTTATAAGATTGTAGACCGACTAAAAGACATGATTCTTGTATCGGGTTTCAATGTTTATCCGAATGAGATCGAAGGCGTCTTATGCAGCCATCCAGATGTACTTGAATGTGCCGTCGTGGGTGTACAGGATGAGCAGTCAGGCGAGGCAGTGAAGGCGTTTGTGGTGAGTCGTAGCGGCAACCTGACAGAAGAAACACTTCGGAACGCGTGCCGGAACGAACTTACCGCATACAAGGTTCCGAAGTACGTTGAGTTTATCGATGAGTTACCCAAATCCAACGTGGGTAAAATATTGCGACGTGAGTTGCGCTAGTATGGTTCACTCGATGAGGAGCATATCTTCAGAGCGGGGCGAAGTCGTGCTAGTGGTTTTCGCACTCGGTGTGGCATAGAGCGGTCCCACGGCCTGGTTTTTGCGATGCCGTCCTATAGTTGTCAGTTTTCGTTACATTCCAATGAGATTGAATCGATTGAACCTAGTCGACACTGGGTAACTTGGATATAGTCGAAGCCGATAGTTTAGTCTCTATCGTTTAGCCAAGTTAAAAGTTCTTTACAGGTTCACATCCATAAGGTTTAAATCGATATCGCGCATGTGTTCATTCCCTCTGTCAATGTCACCGGCTAACTCAGGATTTACCTTTACCCCATTCCCACTTCAAAAATGCGTAAGGTGCAAATTCGATGGAATCCACTTCTGCCAGTACCTTTCCATCGTTCAACATGCTGTTGTCACCCACGGAATAGAAGCCGCCCAGCATGCGAGCCACTGGTACTTCATGCCAAGGGTCGAACTCGGATGGGGTCAGTTCGATCTCGACCTCCGCGAACGTAAAGGTCTTGGGTCTGAAAACGGTTTTTCCCTGAAT
>JAOUDU010000329.1 GCA_029859085.1 Gammaproteobacteria bacterium
ACGACCTGCGCGCCGGGGCCTATATAGCCGAGCGCCTGATCAACGACAGCGCGCCGATGCTGTACGACGTCAACCCGATGAAAGGGCCCGCCTACTTTTCTCCCAGCAACGTCCGCAAGCTGGGGCGCCGGTAAGCGCGATGGCGAGGCTCAGTCGACCAGGCCGAACTCGCCCGCCAGGATATCGATGATCTCCGCCTTGGGGTGGTCCGGGATGTGGAGCTTGCCGCCGATGATTTTCTCGGCGATCCCCACATAGGTGTCGGAAACCGCCATCAGCACCTTTGTCGGCAGCGCGTTGTCGCGGGCCAGCGCCATGCGCTCGGGCATCCTGTCCTTGTTCAGCAGGATATCCGGGTCGGGGAAGTGCTGCAGCAACAGCTGGCGAAAGTCCTCCTTGGAGTTTTCCACCACCCTGCCCTCCCGAAACGCCGCGCCATCCCAGATGCGGGAGGAATCGGGGGTGCCGACCTCGTCCATGTAGATCAGCTTGTCCTGCCCGGCCCGGTCGGTGACGTAGCCGAACTCGAACTTGGTATCCACGAAGATCTGGTCGAGCTTCGCCAGCTCGCGGCTTATCAGGTCGAAGCCCTCCCGCAGCAGGGCCTCGTAGCGATCCACATCGCCGGCGCTCTGGAATTTGAACGCCGCGTAATTCCGCTCGATGTCGGTCCGGGTGATATTGACATCGTCCGCCGCCGGGACCCCGGGTATGCCCGTGAGAATGCCCTTGGTGGACGGAGTGATCAGCAGTTCCGGCAACTTCTGGTCGCGCTGCAGGCCGTCCGGGATCTTGATACCGCAGAATTCGCGCTCGCCCTTTGCGTAGGAGCGCCACATGGAGCCGGTAATATACTGGCGGGCGATCGCCTCGATCATGACCGGCCTGGCTTTCTGCACGATCCACACCAGCGGATGGGGGATTTCGAGGATGTGGCTGTCCGCCAGGCCCTGTTCCCGGAACAGGCGGAACCAGTGGTTGGATATGGCGTTCAGGGCCGCCCCCTTGCCGGGCACACCCCGCATGCCGCCCTCCCCGTGCCAGATACAGTCAAAGGCGGAGATGCGGTCGCTGATCACCATGATCGCCAGGGGCGCATCCGCCGCCACGTCGTAGCCACGCTCAGCCACCAGGCGCGCGCTGTCCGCCCCGGTCAGCCAGTACACCGAGCGCACCTTGCCGCTGTGCACCGGGGCGCCGGTGCGAATGGGCAGGTCATTGTTAACAGCTAATACCTTTTCGGCAAGACTCATGGCGTCAGGTCCTGTGTATGTAAAGTGATATTCGGGCGGCAGCGGATCCACCGCCGGAAGGCGGTATGACCGGGTCAGCTGCCATAAAGCCGCCAATGTTAACAAAGGCCGGGGCGGGCGGCATCATTGAATCGGGACATCCCGGCGCGGAACGCATAAAATATCGCGCTGATACCCACAGCTCAGGGCCAGACAAGGAACCTGCACGATGCAAGAGGCACAAACCCCCTACCAGCTGCTCGGCGAAGAGGGCATCCGGGCGCTATGCAATGCGTTTTACGACATCATGGACACCCTGCCCGAGGCCGCGGGGGTGCGGGCGATGCACGCCCGCGACCTGGCGCCGATGAAGGAAAAGCTGGCGGAATACCTGATCGGCTGGATGGGTGGCCCGCCGCTGTACGCCGACAAGTACGGCTCGGTCTGCATGACCGAGCCGCACGAGCCCTATCACATAGGCCCCGAGGAGCGGGACCAGTGGCTGCTGTGCATGGACCGGGCGCTGGAACTCACCGGCGCCAGCGAGGAGGTGGTGGCGATGCTGAAAATACCCCTGTTCCGCATCGCCGACGCGGTGCGCAACCGGGAGGGGCCCAGCGCCGCCGCCACCAACCCGAACATCATCGCCGCCGGCTGATCACCCGGTGCAAAAGGTGCCTTTCTCCCCCCGTTGGACCGGCCTGGTCCTGGCCATTCTCTGCCCTGTCAGCCTGGCACAGGCCCCCGTAACCGAACAGGTCCTGGTCACTGCGACCCGGGTGCCGGAAGACGGCCTCAAGCTGCCTCTGGCCTGGTCCAGTATCAGCGAGGCGGATCTCGAGCTCATCGGCCACACCCACATCAACGAGGCGATGCAGCAGGTCGCCGGTGCCTGGATCGCCCGGGGCAACGGCCAGGAGAGCCTGATCGCCCTGCGCTCCCCGGTGCTGACCGGCGCCGGCAGCTGCGGCGCCTTCCTGGTGGCCGGGGACGGCATCAGCCTGCGGGCGCCCGGTTTCTGCAACGTCAACCAGCTGTTCGACGCCAACACCGAACAGGCCGGGCGCATCGAGGTCATCAAGGGGCCCGCCACCGCGCTGTATGGCTCCAACGCGATGCACGGCCTGATCAATGTGCTCAGCGCCGCCCCCAGCGATGAGCTGGACGCGAACCTGGCCGTCGAGGCCGGCCCCTACGACTACTACCGCGCCAAGGTCCGCTACGGCAACACCTGGGGCGCCCACGGGCTGAGCGTGCGCATCAACGGCACCACCGATGGCGGCTACCTCGACGACGCCGGCTACGACCAGCAGAAGGCGACCCTGCGCCACGACTACGAGAGCGAACTGTGGCGCGTCAGCAGCGTACTGGACTACGCCAATCTCAACCAGGAAACAGCGGGCTACCTGCAGGGCTACAAGGCTTACCAGGACCAGGCCATCAAGCGCGACAATCCCAATCCCGAGGCCTACCGGGACGCCCGCTCACTGCGCTTTCACAGCGAGATCAGTCGCACCCTGGACGCGGCCAATACCCTGACCGTCACCCCCTACCTGCGCGACAACGAGATGACATTCCTCCAGCATTTCGTGCCCTGGCAGCCGGTGGAGAAAAACAGCCAGGACAGCCTCGGCCTGCGCGCCGCGCTGAATACCGAGCTGGACCGCAGCAGCTGGGCCAACGGCCTGGAGGTGGAATACACCGACGGCCGCCTGAAGGAATACCAGCAGCAGGATTTCTCCCCCAACCAGCCCGCGGGGGTCCACTACGACTACACGGTGGGAGCGACCGTCGCGGCCGCCTACAGCCAGTGGCGGGCGACAGTCCGCCAGGACTGGGAGCTGAGCGCCGGGCTGCGGCTGGAGTATACCTACTACGACTACGACAACCGGACCGGCGACGGTTCCGCCTGCGCACCCACCGCCAGCGCCTGCCGCTTCTACCGCCCGGCCGACCGGGATGACGACTTCACCGACTGGAGCGCCAACCTCGGCGCGAGTTACAGTATTACGCCCGACACCATCACCTACCTGCGCCTGGCCAATGGCTTCCGCGCTCCCCAGACCGCCGAGCTGTACCGCCTGCAGGGCGGCCAGGAGGAGGCCAACCTGAACTCGGAGGAACTCAACAATATCGAGTGGGGGTTGCGCGGCAACTGGCGGCAGCAACTGGAGTACGACCTGTCCGTCTACCTGATGCACAAGGACAACGTGATCTTCCAGGATTCCGACCGCTACAACGTCAGCGGCGCGAAAACCCGCCATTACGGCGCCGAACTGAGCCTGGACTACCGCTTCGACCAGAACTGGTATTTCCGCCTCGACGGCACCTGGGCCAGCCATACCTACGACAGTGAAATCAACCTGCTGGGCAGCACCGCCAACCTCAATGGCAACACCATCGAGGGGGCGCCCGAGTCTTTCGGCAGCGCCCGCATCGGCTGGAATTTTCCGGCGCTGGACGAGCGCGACGGCACCCTGGAGCTGGAGTGGGTCTACATGGATTCCTACTACCTGGACCCGGAGAACGAGCACCAGTACGACGGCCACTCACTGTTCAACCTGCGGGTGTCGGCAATGGTGGACGAGCACTGGCGCGGCACCCTTCGTATGACCAACCTGCTGGATGAGGACTACGCCGAGCGGGCCGACTTCGGCTTTGGCCAGTACCGCTACTTCGTCGGCCAGCCCCGCGGCGCCTACCTGGAAATCAGCTACCAGTTTGGTAGTTGACGCTGCGGCATCGCAGCTTGCGTTTAGCTGGAACCTGTCAGCGGGTAATTCCCTGGGGCCACCACCTGGATACCCTCACCTGCTCCCCGGGCCATTGCTGCCATCGGCTCCGACCGGGATAGCGTTTCCGCCCGCTTCCCCGATAATCGCGAACGAAAACGCTATCCCGACCGGATCCTTGATCCCGGTATTTTGATGGCACGATGTTCTGGCTACCGGAACGAAACGAGGGTTCGGGTGGTGGCAGTAAAATTCGTTCGCGATTATCGGGGAAGCGGGCGAATTTTACTGCCACCGGCCGAACCCGCTGACCTGAACAACCTGAAACAAATAAATCTGACGGACCTTTGGGTGAGCAGCCCGGCGGCGGCCCGATGCATTTACCGCAATGTCCCGATCCCCACCGCGGCGCGCACTTTGGCCATCAGCGGCACGGCGTACTCACGGGCGCGCTCGGC
>JAOUDU010000330.1 GCA_029859085.1 Gammaproteobacteria bacterium
CGCTTATATCGCGGATGGCGGCAGCGGCTATGTTGGTGATGGCCTCGGCCACCGCCATGCGCCCGGAGGCGGGGCCGTCGACCAGCGCCAGCGGCGTGCGCTCGCCCATGGCCATGGCTTCGCCTGCAAAGGAATCGTAGGACACGGTAGTCACTGCGCAATCCGCCACCGGCACCTGCCAGGGCCCGACCATCTGGTCCCGCGCCACCATACCGGTCACCGTGCGATCGCCAATCGTGATCAGGAAGTTCTTGCTGGCGACCGCCGGCACCTGCAACACCCGTTCCAGGGCCTGCGCCACGGTGCAGTCCAGCGCCAGGGGTGTGTGTTCCACCCGCGCCCTGCGGATATCCCGCTGCATGCGCGGCGGCTTGCCGAACAGGACCGACATCGGCAGGTCAACCGGCGCATTGTCGAAGTGGCTGTCCCCCAGCTGCAGGTGCATCTCACTGGTGGCCTCTCCGACTACCGCGAAGGGGCAGCGCTCCCGCAGGCAGATGGCCTCGAAGCGCTCGAGGTCCGCGGGCTCCACCGCCAGCACGTAGCGCTCCTGGGACTCGTTGCACCAGATTTCCAGTGGCGACATGCCCGGCTCGTCGTTGGGCACCTTGCGCAGCTCAAAGCGCCCGCCGCGACCGCCGTCCTTGACCAGTTCCGGCAGCGCGTTGGACAGGCCGCCGGCGCCCACGTCGTGGATGAAGGCGATCGGGTTGTCCTCCCCGAGCTGCCAGCAGCGATCGATCACCTCCTGGCAGCGGCGCTCCATTTCGGGGTTCTGGCGCTGGACCGAGGCAAAATCGAGGTCCTCGTGGCTGCGGCCGCTGGCCATGGAGGACGCCGCGCCGCCGCCGAGGCCGATCAGCATCGCAGGGCCGCCCAGCACGATCAATCTCGCGCCGGGCTGGTAGTCGCCCTTCTCGACGTGCTCCTGGCGGATATTGCCGTAGCCGCCGGCGATCATGATGGGTTTGTGGTAACCCCGCACTTCACTGCCCCGCGGGCCCGGCGCTGTCATTTCGAAGCTGCGGAAATAGCCGCAGATGTTCGGGCGCCCGAATTCGTTGTTGAAGGCGGCGCCGCCGATCGGCCCCTCCAGCATGATCTCCAGCGCCGAGACGATGCGGCCCGGCTTGCCGTAGTCCTGCTCCCAGGGTTGCAGGTAGCCGGGGATCTGCAGGTTGGACACCGAAAAACCGGTGAGGCCGACTTTCGGCTTGGAACCCCGGCCGACCGCGCCCTCGTCCCGGATCTCGCCGCCGGCACCGGTGCCCGCGCCGGGAAAGGGCGCGATCGCGGTCGGGTGATTGTGGGTTTCCACTTTCATCAACAGGTGGATGTCTTCGATCGAAAAACCGTACTCCCCACTGGCCGGGTCAGGGTAAAAGCGCCCGGCGCTGTGGCCGCGGACCACCGCGGCATTGTCGGAGTAGGCGGACAACACATTCTGGCCGCCGCACTCGTTGGTGTTGCGGATCATGCCAAACAGGGTATGCGACTGCTGCTCGCCGTCGATGGTCCAGCTGGCATTGAAAATCTTGTGCCGGCAGTGCTCGGAATTGGCCTGGGCGAACATCATCAGTTCCACGTCGGTGGGATTGCGCCCGAGCCGGGTAAAGCTGTCCACCAGGTAGTCTATTTCGTCATCCGCCAGGGCCAGGCCCAGGCTGCGGTTGGCCGCGGCCAGCGCCTCGCGGCCGCCGGCCAGCACGTCCACCACGGCCAGGGGCGCGGGGGCGGCGTGGCGGAACAACTGCGCGCCGGCGTCGATACTGTCGAGCACGGACTCCGTCATACGGTCGTGGACCAGGTCATCCAGCGCCGCCCGCTGGTCCGGGGACAGCGCCGCCGGCAGGCTGAAGTACCAGGCCACGCCCCGCTCCAGCCGCAGCACCTGGGCCAGGCCGCAGTTATGGGCGATATCGGTGGCCTTGCTGGACCAGGGCGAGATGGTCCCGGGCCGCGGCACCACCAGCCTCAGGGTGGCGCTCCCCAGGTTCTCCGCTGCTGCGGTGGCAAACCCCGGGCCATACTTCAGCAGGTCCTCCAGCACCTTCATCCTGGCGCCGTCCAGGGGGGCCTGCAGCTCGGCAAAATGCACGTACTCGGCATGGACCAGGCGCACGCCGGGATCAACCTGGACGAGTTTCTGCGCCAGCTTGTCGAGGCGGAAATCGGACAAAACAGGGGCGCCGCGCAAGGTCAACATGCTGGGGAAAACTCCGGCTGGAGGGAAAAATTTGAGGCGGCATTGTACTGTATCTGGCCCCGCCAAGTTAAGGCTCCGCTCAGACATTACCGAATTAATCCATTACCGAATTAATCCATTACCAAATTAATCAGCGGTGCGTTGTGGCCAAACTGGTCCGGGCCGGGGATCATTGCCTCCTCGCGATTTCGGTATTAATGCCTGTCCGCTCCCCGGCACCCCGGATAAAATGACCGGCATGTATCGCCACGCCCCCAGATTCGTCCTCGCCTGCACGCTGGTCCTGCTGGGGGCGCTCAGCGCCTGCAATGATGGCGGGGACGCGCTGCAGCGCATCCAGTCCCGGGGTGAACTCAAGGTGGTGACGCGCAACAGCCCCACCACCTACTACCTCGACCGGGACGGCGCCAACGGATTCGAGTACGCGCTGGCCAGCCTGCTGGCCCGGGACCTTGGCGTGGAGCTGAAAATCAGTACCGCATTCACCCTGGACGGCGTGTTCGAGATGCTGACCCGCGGCGATGCAGACCTGGCCGCGGCGGGGCTGGCGCTGACGCAGCAGCGGGCGAGCCTGTTTCCGCACTCCGCCGCGTACGACAAGACCCGGTCGCAGGTGGTGTACGTGGTGGGCAGCCAGCGCCCCGGCGGCGCGGCAGACATGGCGGGCAGGAAAATTGTCGTGCTGGCGGATGCCGGCAATGCCGAGGAGTTGCGCAACCTGCAGCAGCAGGCGTTTCCCGACCTGCGGTGGCAGGAGGTGGAGGGCGCCGACGCGATGGAGCTGCTGGGGATGCTCGATGCTGGAGAGGCAGAGCTGGCGGTTGTCAATTCCAACGAGTTCGAGTCACAACGCGGCCTGTACCCGCGGCTGAATGTGGCGTTTGACCTGGTCCCGGACCGGGAGCTGGACATGGTCTGGTACCTGGCGCCGGGAGCCGACAACGCCCGCCTGCAGGCTTACATCGACCAGTTTTTCCAGCGCCTGCAGGAGGATGGCACCCTGGAGCGCCTGCGCCAGCAGTACTTCCGCCACAGCGAGGGCTTCTCCCGCAAGAGCTCGCACGCGTTCAACCTCAACGTGCAGACCGCCCTGCCGCAGTACAAGGAGCTGATCAAGCAGGTGGCCCGGGAGTACCAGCTGGAGTGGCAGCTGCTGGCGGCGATCGCCTACCAGGAGTCCCACTGGGACCCGCTGGCGACTTCACCCACCGGTGTGCGCGGGCTGATGATGCTGACCCAACCCACCGCCGATGAAATCGGCGTCTCCGACCGGCTGGATCCGCTGCAGAGCCTGCGCGGCGGCTCGCGCTACCTGAAAGACATCAAGCGCCGCCTGCCCAAGAGCATTCGCGAGCCCGACCGCACCTGGTTCGCCCTCGCCGCCTATAACCTGGGCCTGGGCCACCTGGAGGACGCCAGGGTGCTCACCGAGCGCCAGGGGGGCAACCCCAACAGCTGGGACGAGGTGATCAAGCGCCTGCCGCTGCTGCAGAAACGGAAACATTTCAAGGATACGCGCTACGGCTACGCCGCCGGCGCCGAGGCGGCCAAGTATGTGCAGAATATCCGCCACTACCAGAATATCCTGAACTGGCAGGACATCTCGGACAACAAGCCGCTGCCGCCGCTGAAAGTCGAGGAGTTCCTGCCGGAAATACTGCGCGGCGTCGAGCTGCACGCGCTGTAGGGGCGCTCACCTGCGCGCGCGAAAAAAGGCCTGCAGTTTCGCACTGCTGGCCTCGGCCAGCACCCCGCCCTGCCAGTTCACCCGGTGGTTGTACCACGGTTCATCCAGCAGCCGGCAGCGACTGCAGGCGACGCCCGCCCTGGGCTCGGTGGCAGCAAATACCAGTTGCGCAATACGGGCATGGATCATCGCACCAGCGCACATCGTGCAGGGTTCGAGGGTAACGTAGAGGGTAGCCTCCGGCAGGCGATAATTGCCGACCCGCTGCGCAGCCGCGCGCAGGGCCACCACTTCCGCGTGGGCGGTGGGATCCGCCGCCGATATGACCTGGTTCCAGCCCTCGCCCAGCAGCTCCCCATCGCGCACCACCACCGCGCCGACAGGCACCTCGTCCAGGGCCGCCGCCCGGTCCGCCAGCTCCAGTGCCCGCTGCATCCAGCGCTCGTGGTCGCTGGCAGTCACCAAATCACTCCCACTTTATTATTCCCCGGACAATTATTACCCTGCCGATTCTGGACTTTATCGC
>JAOUDU010000331.1 GCA_029859085.1 Gammaproteobacteria bacterium
CCCGCCCCCGGTGACGAACACCCGTAACTTGAGCTGCTCGTTGCCCTCTTCCGCAATCAGTGCGCGCACCTTGGCTGCCGCACGATCAGTGAAGGACAGCGCCGTTGGTACGAAAACCTCCGCCGATGGCATTTGCCACTACCTCTCGAATCATCCGACTTAACCTGGCCATAAAAATCCCCAGATCGACTCATTATCGGTTAATCCGACTGTTTTGGTCAACTACTACCCTGAACTGTCGGCAGGGCCAGGGCGCTGCCCTGAATGATGTCGCCGCCTTCCTGACGCACCAGCGCTCCATTGACCTGGGCACCCTTGAGCATTTCGAGCAGATGATAGTGAACATCGCCATCGACTACCGCGTTGGCCGCCAGCTCCAGCTGCTCGAAGGCATAGACGTCACCCCGCACGGTACCATTGATAATCACTGCCGGCGCCCTGATCTCGCCGTTCACCTGCCCGCTTTCCAGGACCCGGACCAGCGTGGCGTCATCACCATGATGCGCATAGACATTGCCGTGTACCGTCCCCTCGATTTCAAGGCACCCCTCGAACTTGACGGTCCCCTCGACGACAGTGCCCTGCGCAAGCAACGTCGTCCGCTTGGAACGCAATTTCCTGTTAGCGCTTCCCCACATCACCGTTAATCCTTGTCAACCAACCAGGTAAAACTGTCCTCAATGCGCACGCTGGGCCTGCCCCAGGTTCTGGCCTGAATGGCGACACTCTCTGGCTCAAAGCCCTCTGGCAACCAGAGGTCGCCGCGCAGATTCTGAAAATACATGAACTTAAAGGGCACATTCTGCACCGCAGGATCAGCGGACAGCTCTTTCAAGGATAATACAACATCCTTCCCGTTAACCCGCCCTCCGACACTTAAATCGAGCGCCCCTCGCAGGGTTTTGTGCTTTGACGCACGCTGCTGCAGCACCAGCTCGAACTGATAGCGCCGAGGTTCCGACGTCGCTCGGACCTCGAAGCTGCGGATCCCCAAACCCTGCTCTGTTGCCGAGGGCGCCATCAGGCTTCGATAGAACGCAATCTCCTCCTTGAGTGCGGCCATGTCCTCGTTAGTTGCAAGCACCGTTTCCCTGACCTGCCTGGCGACGTCGCGATCGATTCTGGCGCCTTGACGCAACTTGACCGTCTCCTGGCTGAGCTGTGCGATCAGGTGATCCGCTTCCCGCTTTCGCTCGCGCAGGTCTTCCAGTTCCAACTGCAGAATGGGGTGCATGGCCAGCCCGCGCTGGTAACCCTGACCGTAAGCCAGCCACACACAGAACGACGCCGCGGCCAGAGCTCCAACTCGCACCAGCCACTTCCGCGCTGCGCGCGCCAGCACCGGCACACGCCTCGAGAATTCTCCTGCTCGCATCGTCCAGCCAGGCCTCAGGGCATCAGGGCCACGCCGCCCAGACCCAGCTTTTCATCCAGGCCAAACATGATGTTCATATTCTGCACCGCCTGCGTCGATGCGCCCTTGGCAAGGTTGTCGATGACGGACAGCACCACCACGGTAGCACCGTCGCCGGGGCGATGCACCGCCAGGCGGCACATATTGGAGCCCCGCACCGTGCGCGTTTCGGGATGAGAACCCGGCGGCAGCACATCGACGAAGGGTTCGTCGCAATAGGCGGCCTCGAAGATTTCCTGAACGTCGACTTCGGCAACGCTCAGGCGCGCGTACAGCGTCGCATGAATCCCCCGCGTCATCGGGACCAGATGCGGTACGAAGGTCAAGTCGACATCCGTTCCCGCCATGGCACGCAAACCCTGCTCGATTTCCGGCTGGTGCCGATGACCAGAGGCGGCGTAAGCGCTGAAACTCTCGCCCATCTCGGCAAAGAGTGCCGCCACTTTGGCCTGCCGCCCGGCCCCGCTGACACCGGAGGCCGCATTGGCGATAAGGCCGGCGGGAGACACGATGCCGGCCTCGAGCAGGGGCTTGAATCCCAACTGCACCGCAGTGGGATAACACCCCGGGCAGGCTACCAGCCTGGCAGCCGCAATGGCCTGCCGGTTCTGCTCCGGCAGACCGTACACGGCCTCACCGAGCAGGCCCGGGCAGGCATGGACCTGTCCATACCAGGCCTCCCATAGGGCGGCATCGCGAATCCTGAAGTCTGCGCTCAAATCGATCACGCGTGCCTCGCTGCGCCACACATCGGGCAGCATCGCCTGTGCCACGCCATGCGGCGTAGCGAAAAACACCACGTCGCAATCCGCCAGTTCGTCCCCGCGGGGAGCGACGAAGGCCAGGTCGCAATGGCCACGCAGGCTGGGGAAAAGGTCCGCCACCGGCAGCCCCGCCTCGGCCCTGGAGGTAATCACCCGCAACTGCACTTCGGGGTGTGCCACCAGTATCCGCAGTAATTCTACTCCCGTATAACCGGTACCACCGACGACAGCAGCCTTGATCACTGACAACCTCCCGACAATTGCATTACCATTGACCGCGACAAACAGAGGCTAGCGCCTGCACCCGGCGGCATCGTAAACCATCGGCATCGATAAATCATCTTGAGCCGCCCATGAAGCGCACGTTGCAACGATCAATGGACATCCTGTCACGCCGCATGAATCGCGGCCTGCGCCACTACCGGGAGCGCCTTGCTACCGGCGAGGCGCCTTTCGAGTATGCACTGCTCGGGCTCGCAGCCGGCTTGGCGGCGGGTACTACCGTGATCGCTTTCCGCAAATGCTTTGAATACGGCCTCGCCGCGTTGTATCCGGTCAGCGAAAAAAACCGGCTCGGCCCGGAGCAGATCGATTCCCTGCCCACGCTGGTACTGTTTCTGGCTCCCGCTGCGGGGGGAATGCTCATAGGCCTGGCCCTGCAACTCCTGCAGCCCCAGTACCGCCACACCGGACTGCCCCACGTCGTCTATCACGCGCACAATCACGACGGCAAAATGCCCTGGCGCAATGGCGTGGTACAGTTCCTCGGGGGACTGGCCTGCGCGCTGTCAGCGCAATCGGTCGGCCGCGAAGGGCCGGCAGTTCACATCGGCTCCGCCACCAACAGTTTCCTCGGGCAAGCGCTGCGCCTGCCCCACAACAGCCTGCGCATTCTCGTGGGCAGCGGCACTGCCGCGGCCATCGCTGCCACGTTCAATACCCCCATCGCGGGCGTCATCTTTGCCATGGAGGTGGTACTGGTAGAATACAGCATCACTGGCTTTATGCCGGTGATTCTCGCCGCGGTCGCCGGCACCGCCCTCACGCGCCTCACCTACGGCGCCGCGCCCTATATCCAGCTCCCCGACATCGTCGAAACGGGGCTGCTGGACCTGGCCGTCGCGGCCGTGCTCGCTTCACTGGTCGCCATCGCCAGCGCCAGCTTCGTGCGCATCCAGCGCTATTGCCTGACGTTCAGCAACCGCCCGATATGGCTGAGGCTGACGCTGGCCGGCATGCTGACAGGTACGCTGGCGATGTTCTCACCACGTATTCTGGGTGCGGGCTACCCCATGCTGGAGCAGATGCTCTCGTCCCCCGCCCCGCCCCTGATACTGTCCACTATCATCATGGCAAAGCTCGTAACCACCGCCGCGAGCGTGGGTCTGGGCATGCCCGGCGGTATGATCAGCCCGAATCTTTTCATCGGGGCGAGCATTGGCTCTCTGCTGGGCCAGACCGTTCACATGGTGGCGCCGGCACTGGGCGGCTCTACCATGCTCTATGCACTGCTGGGCATGGCCGCCATGATGGGCGCCGTACTCAACGCGCCCCTGGCCGCCCTGATGACGCTGCTGGAGCTGACGTACAGCCCGGGGGTCATTTTTCCCGGCCTGCTGGCAATTACCATTGCGAATATCTTTCACCGGGAGGTATTCCACCAGCCATCCGCCGTCACTGCCGTGCTGCAGCAACAGGGCATCCTGTTGGAACAGGATCCGGTCAGCCAGGCTCTCAAGCGCCTTGGCGTGTCGAGCCTGATGAACACCCAGGTCGCGGTCGGCCAGCGCCACATGTCCCGCGCCGCGCTGCTCGAGCTGATGGCGCCACGGCCCGAATGGATCGTGTGCGACGATAACGACAGTTCACACCTGATGCTTCGCAGCGCCATCGAGGAGGCACTGGAAGCAAGCCCGCACGAGGACACCGTGGACCTCACAACGATCAAGGGGGCCCGCACCGTGGCTGCCATCGACCCTCGGTCCGACCTCAACCAGGCATGGCGGGAGATGCTGAGAAGCGGCCGGGACGAGGTGCTGGTGCGCTCCAAGCACGCGTACCTGCTGCATGCCAATATCGGCGTCATCACCCGCAAGGACATCGAGACCTTCATCTATCACCGCCAGGGAGCCAAGACCTGATGCTGTGGCTAAAAGCCTTTCATATTGCCTTCGTGGTGTGCTGGTTCGCGGGCATTTTTTATCTGCCCAGG
>JAOUDU010000333.1 GCA_029859085.1 Gammaproteobacteria bacterium
GCTGGCCGGCCTGGTCTATGACACCTTCGGCGATTACCGGATTTTCCTGATAGCCGGCACAGTGGGCTGCGCACTGGGTGGACTGCTGATTCTCAGCATGCCACGCTACCCCGAATGGGACAGGGTCTAGCAGAGCTTTCGTGGCATAACCGCCAATCCAGGCGCTGCAAACTGGAGGATGTCCCAAGGGTTGAACCGGCCACTGTTGATTTGCACCTGAAACTGACCCGGGATTTGTACGCACGTTTGAGCAACTGAATCCTCGTCAAGTCGCCGCAGGATATACCTTTTCTGGCTCAGGAGCGGGTCGCGTCGGCATGCAAATATCTGCCAAAAAAGGCTCCTTAGTCAGCGCGAATCAACAGGCGAGCGCAAAAACCCAGCGCAATTGCTTCAATCTGAACGCCGGCTACGCCTTCTGGAGGTGGCGCGAGAGGGTTTATGTTTCGCAGAGAGTTGTATGTAAAGCCCTTCCGTCAGCGCCCGCAGAAGCAACTCAAAGTCGTCGCTGAGCTCGAGCTGCGCTGCTGCGAATTCGCGCATATGTGGCACCGACTCCATTTCATTTTCAGCGGGGGGAGCGAAGCGAGGAAGAATCTGTTCCTCCAGAACCCCGAGGACGGCCATGGCGCTTGTAGATGCGGCTCGCCGTACCGCCTCGGGTGGCAGCCCGCTGTCGCTCCAGATTTGCAACCATTGCTCGCCGACCCCGAAGATGCCTGACGACCAAACCTGGTGCTGGCGCCGTAAATGCGACGTCGCCGGGTGCGCTACAAGCCGTTCTCGCATCCAATGCCCCAGCACACAGAGGTCGTCCTGCCATCCGTTCCCGGTGCGCTCGGGCAACGCACACTCGGTGATTGCCCGGTCCACCACGAGCGCAACCAGTCCTGATTTATCGGCCACGTGGCGATACAGCGACATCGGGGTGACGTCCAGCTTCGTGGCGACGGCGCGCATAGTCAGCGCGTCGGGTCCCAGCTCGTCGACGATCGCCAGTCCGACCGCAGCAATACGCTCGATGTCGAGGTTTCTAACCTTGGGTGAACTATCACCGCGCTTTTTGTTACCACCGCCAGAGGGTGTGGGTAGTTGTGGCACCAGAGACGCTCCGTGTGAAGGCATCCAGTCTGATATGCGACGACCTTCTTGACAAGTATACATTGTATATTTAAAGTTGGTAGCAGACATCAAAACAGCGAGCGGCCTTAAAGATGCGGGAACAACCGCAGCTGGCCTGAAACACCGGTCCCAGAACTACAGGTGGATGACCACATGCAAAAAGCAATTTTCCGCCCGCTGAGTGCGATCGTGGTATCCGCGCTGCTCCTTGCCGCATGTGACTCCTCAAACGACAATAATTCACACTCACCGACCCCGCCGCCGGTCGAATTGCCAGACGTAATCCCGCTGGAAGGCGAACCCTGTACAGCGAATCCCGGTGCCACGATGTTTATCACAATGGACTGCGTCGACCCGGAGTTTAAGGAGGCGTACATCGATGTAGATGAAGTGCGCAGCACCACCGATGGGGTTAAGAACGTAACCGTCTCCTACCGCTATGTTCACGGTGGATTCACCGACACCAATGCGCGCTTCGCGTTTTATTTTCCGGCAAGTGACGAATACCAGGGTCGGTTCTTCGAGTCGACCTACCCCACGGTGGCTGAGGAAGGCGCGGACGACGGCACGATCGCCTTTGGTATCTCCAACGGTGCATATGTAGTGTCGTCTAACAACGCCGGCGGTGTGGCGGTTGCCCAGACCACTGGCGGCTACCGCGTCAACGCCGCATCAGCCAAGGTCTCGCGCATGCTCGCGGCCATAATCTACGGGGAAGATGCACCGATTCGCGGCTACATCTATGGTGCGAGTGGTGGTTCGCTGCAAACGATTGGGGCCGCGGAGAATACGGCCGGAATTTGGGACGGTGCGCTGCCGATAGTCAGCGCGCCGCCCAATGCCATCCCAAGCTTCCAGAGTGTCCAGGTGCTGGCGCTGCGCGTGTTGCACGACAAGTTACCCGATATCGTGGACGCGGTTGAGCCAGGCGGTAGCGGCGATCCCTACGCCACGTTAAACGAGGAACAGCGAGCGATACTCAAAGAGGCGACCAGGCTCGGCTTTCCGCTGGGTGGCTGGTGGCAGTGGAAAACCATCAAGAGCGCATTCGGCGTAACGGTACCGGCAGTGAAGGCAATCGACTCCAAGTACACCAACGACTTCTGGAACTTGCCGGGTTACGCGGGTTTCGATGATCCCACTCTGCCGCCACTGCGCACCCAGCTCGATACGAGTATCGCCGGCGTCGGCGGTGGCACGGTCACCCTGCAGGACACACCGACCGGCTACCTGGCGTACGCAGACCTGGTGATCAACAGCGGCGCGGTGGCAGGCAAGACGATCGAAGCTGTCAGCATTTCGGGTAATAAAGTGACATTCCCGCGGGATGTGGATGCGACGCTGGTGGAGGCGCTCGCACCGGGCGATCAGGTACTCGTGGACAATTCGTTGTGGATCGCACTCGAATACTTCCAACGTCATCAGGTACCCTCGCCGGACCAATACGGATGGAACCAGTACCGGGACAGCAACGGTGACCCAATCTACCTGCAGCGTCCCGCCCTCGTCGGTGAGATCATTACACAGGTTTTTGGTGGCAGGCCGTCCGGACAATTCCACGGCAAGATGATCATGCTCTCCTCGATGCTGGACGTGCAGGCATTTCCCTGGGGCGGCGACTGGCACCTGAAGCAAGCCCAGACCGTGTTGGGCGACAAACTGGATGACAGCTTCCGTCACTGGTACATGGACAATGCCGACCACGAACCTCCGGCGACCATCGAAGGCTATGCCCACAATGTCCTGTACGCGCCCGAGGTGGAACAGGCGCTGCTGGACCTTGACGCATGGGTCGCCAACGGTGTCGCTCCACCGAAAAGTTCCGGCTATACGGTTACGGAGGATAACCAGATCGATCTTGCCGACACGGTCGACGAGCGCGGCGGCGTCCAGCCGCTGGTAACGCTCGCGGTCGCTGCGGCTGACCAATGCGACAGCGCAAGCGACGCAGTCCGTGCGGATGTGAGAGCAGGCGCACCGGTGTCATTCTCGGTGTTTGCGGCCACGCCGCCGGGCGCCGGGAAAATCGTACGGGTCGAGTGGGATTTCGAGAGCACCGGGGCCTTCCCTGATGCGAGCGAGTTCAATGGCCCGAGTGAGGATGTAGAATTGTGCAGAACCCACACATACAGTGCGCCAGGCACTTACTTTGCCGTGGTCCGTGTGACGGCGCATCGAGAGGGAGACCCCGATGCCGTATACAGGCAGATCCAGAATCTGGCGCGAGTGCGTGTGGTGGTCGACTGATGGTAAGCATACTCTCGCCGCTTCGCTGCTGACCGTACCCCGCTCCACAAGAAAAACGTTACCCTTCTTCCACTTATTGCCTAAGTTCGGCTCTCTCCCTGCGCCTCATAATCGGCAGGTCGCAGCCGGAAGGCCGGCCCGTCAAGTCCTTCTGGGCCCAGACTTTTTTCTATAAATCATAGAGTTATAGATAGTCACACCATCCGACTATGGATGGGATTTCACCCTGTACCTGCAGGCTTGTAGTCGGTGGGTCAAGGCGCTATCAACGGGCACTGCAATTGGCTGACAGCGGCATCCAGCGACTGATAACGAACCGCGCATGGACAGGATTCAAATCGCCTCAAGTGCAGCCCTGTGGATAGGGCTATACTCAACAGCTGTCATAATCAG
Organism: Gammaproteobacteria bacterium; assembly: GCA_029859085.1. Taxonomy (GTDB): domain Bacteria; phylum Pseudomonadota; class Gammaproteobacteria; order Pseudomonadales; family Halieaceae; genus JARRPM01. The sequence continues at coordinate 3,763 of JAOUDU010000333.1, forward strand.
GTAATGGCTATGGGTTTGAACTGGGGACACATCAACATCAATGTCAGCAATCTCGAGGCCTCTATCTCGTTCTATGAGAAGCTCGGCTTTCAGAGCTTCCTGCCTGGTATCCCATACCTCAATCTGTCTCGAGACAGTGAAGCCACGGTCCCGGACGATGCGGCCCGAGCTCTTGGGTTGAGCGTTGGAAGCCGAGGCAGAGCCTGCATCATGCAGCTCGATCATGGTTTTCCCAAACTCGACCTCACCGAGTCAAGTGAGAATAACCAGCGCGAGCCATTAAGCAACCGGGACCTCGGGCTTGTTCGTATCTGCCTCGTCTCCGAGGACCTGGCGGGCGACTATGAAGCTCTGCGAAATCAAGGCGTCAGATTTCTTCATCCACCGGCGGCCTGTCACGAACGCCTTGCAGACGTCGCGGTCTGCGTCGACCCGGATGGCGCGCTCATTGAGATTCTGCAGGTGTATCTCGACCGCTGGGGCCCTTTCCTGGCCTGAGTGCAACATCATGTGGGGTACTGATGGATGCCCTTACAAAGATGGCGCGCCTGGCACGATGACTCACCGCACCCTTTGGGGTGCTGTGACCCTGCGGGCTGCGCCACCGTGCACAACCCCGCA
>JAOUDU010000334.1 GCA_029859085.1 Gammaproteobacteria bacterium
CAATTATCAGCTCGAAAATGATTTCAATGGAGTCCAGCCAGTCCTTGTGCTGCCCGCGGTCCAGCAGCAACTGCAGTGCCACGAGGCCGATTGCGAGCATGCAGAAGCCGAACCGGTCGAGCTTGCGCGGGGCCAGCGGACGCGAGGGCAGCAGCCAGGCGAGCAGGAGCAGGGTTGGTATCCCGATTGGCAAATTGATATAGAAGATCCAGCGCCAGTTGAGTGAGTCCGTTAATATCCCGCCCAGCATCGGCCCGGTGATGGGGGCTATCATTACCACCAGGCCCCACAGGGACATTGCAGAAGGCTGTTTGCTGGGTGGGTTTATATCGAACACGATTGTCTGTGACATTGGCCCGATGAACGCTGCGCAGATCCCCTGCAGGGCGCGGAACAGCACCATCTGGCCGAGGGAGGTCGCGGCACCGCAGAGCATCGACGCCAGCAGGAAGCCCGCGACGGCGCCGAGGAAAACCCGCCGCGAACCGAGCTTGTCCGACAGCCAGCCGACTATTGGCGTAAACATTACGGCGGCAATGATATAACTGGTCAACACCCAGCTGATGCTGTCCAGTGAGGCGCCGAGGCCGGAGCGTATATGTGGCAGGGCGACATTGGCGATTGTCATATCGAGAAACTGGATAATGGAAACCGACATTACCGCGGCCATCAGCAGGCCCCGGTGCCGGGTTTCGAGCATGGGCCTGTCCTGCCAGGCGCTGTTATCTGGTGTCGATGCGGACATAGACTGAAAGCCCCGCGATCAGTGGACGCGCCGGCTTGTCATCGATGGCGATACGCACGGGTACGCGCTGGGTAACTTTCACCCAATTGGCATTGGCATTCTGCGCCGGCAAAATGGAAAATTCAGAGCCCGTGCCGGCGCCGATACTTTCGACCCGCCCCTTGAGTGCCAGGTCGGGGTAGGTGTCGACCTCGATTATTGCCGGTTGTCCCACCCGCATGTTCCTGAGGTCGGTTTCCTTGAAATTGGCCTCCACCCAACTGGCATCGTCCCTTACGATGCTGACCGCCGCCAGGCCCTGTACCATCAACTGCCCTACCTGCAACCGATCGGACTGGCTGACGATCCCGCTGACCGGGGCGCGGACCACCGTGCGGGAGAGGTTGAGCCGGGCCTGCTCCAGTTGCACCCGCGCGGCCTGCACGGCGGGATTGACATCGGAGTCTGAGCCGCCGGTAGACAGCGCCGCTTTGGTTCGGGCGGCGGTCGCTCGCGCCGTGGCCAGGTCGGAACGCGCGTTGGACAGCGCGTGCTCCGCCGCCTGCAGTGCCGCCTCGGTGCTGACCCTGGTCTTCAGCAGCTCCTGTTGCCGCCTGTATTCCCGCTCATAATAATCGATATCTTCCAGCGCGCTCTCGATATCCACGTTGGAAGTAGCGTAAACGGTTTCCAGTTCATCCACCCTGGCCTGCGCCGTCGCTATGGCCGCTTTCGCCTGGTCGACCGCCAGCTGGTAGGTCCGGGGGTCGATGCGAAACAGTATATCCCCGGTTTCCACATGCTGGTTTTCACGCACGCTCACCTCGACGATGCGACCGCCAACCTCCGTGCTCACCGATACCTTGTCCTGCTGCACGTAAGCGTTGTCGGTAGAGACGTAATGTGCGTTGGCGAGAAAGTAAGCGAGTGTACCCGCTGTCATCAGCACGGGGGCGGAAAGCATCAGCACGAAATGGCGGATAGGGCGGGGCACTATATTTCTCCGATTTTTGTGGCCGATGGCGCCGGGGTCTATTCAGCCGGGCACGGGGCTGCCCTGGTCGGCGGGGATGATACATCGTTTTTCATAAGGGTACTTATCATATTCCAGACACGGCACATGCAGAAACATTGCATTTCCATACAGGGCGTAATTTATTGCACCGGGATGTTTAATTAAGCCACTGATCGGGCGTGATAGGCCGTGGGCCGCGATTGCGTTTGCAGGCGTATGGTTGCTGTCGGCGCAGGCAGGGAAGGGATTTGACCGGGGCCCGAATCCGTTGAACCTATTTTATTTCCGTTTCAATGATGACCACATCAGTATCCCCGACGTTTTTTATATTGTGGGTACTTGCCGGGAGGAAGAGCACTTTTCCGTCAGGCACGGTCAGCACCTCTGCCTGCTTTTGCGGGTCGTCGGGCGCCAGCTCCAATGTTCCTCCCTTGACGATATAGGCCACGCGGTTCGGATACTTATGGGTGTGCATCCCGGATTCGGTGCCCACAGGATATGTCAAGCGCACTACCTCCACCTTGTCATTGTCCAGCAGCACTTCCCGCGTTCCGGGTTTCACTTCAGCAAGAGTGGAACAAGAAAATACGATTAGCACTATCGCAACTGTGGTGAATTTCATTTTGGCCACACCTTCCCCTATACTTTTGCAGTCCAGTTCAAGTGCCATGGTCATCCAAAAACCCTGGAAATAACGAGCACAGGAACTGGCTCCCGCCGGGCCAGTTCCTGCGCCTGTCGCCGCTACCCCCGCCATGGTCTTGTGCCCCATTATAGACCGTTTTTGCCTGTTCAGATCGCGGTGGCAGAAACCCGGCCGTTATCGTCTATACTTCGCTGGCAGTCCAGCCCGAACCTGTCGTCGGGGGGAGGGCTGGATGCGCAAATCCAACCTGGAGATCCATGACAATGAGTAGCAAAACGTCAGTCAAAGGCAGTTGTTTTTGTGGTGCGGTTGAACTCGAGGTATCCGGGTCGCCGGAGGCAATGGGGTATTGCCACTGCGAATCCTGCCGCCACTGGTCGGCGGGTCCGGTGAACGCATTTTCGCTGTGGAAACCCGACTCGGTCAGGGTAACCAGGGGCGCGGACAAGATCGGCAGCTACGCGAAAACGGACAATAGCCATCGCAAGTGGTGTAAGGAATGCGGTGGGCACCTGATGACAGACCACCCCCACATGGGATTGGTCGATGTATATGCGGCGGTCATACCGACCTTTGATTACCATCCCGGACTACACGTGTTTTACTCGGAATCGGTTCTACCGATCCACGATGGCCTGCCGAAGATGCGCGATGTCCCGGCGGAAATGGGTGGCAGTGGGGAGACAATGGCGGAGTAGCGTTGTCCGCTGCCGCTGCATTCAGCCCAGGCGTCGGCTGTGGAATGCGAAGTGGCCCGCTTAGCCCTGGACCCGGTTGCGCAACTCCACGACATTTCCCTCGGGATCCCGCAGGTAAATGGAATTGCCAAAACCCTGTGCCCCGTACCGGCGCTCAAAAGGTCCTGCCTCAATGCCACAGGAGGCCAGGTAACGGGTAATTGACTCTTCCGCCAGCGGCTCTATCTGCAGGCAAAAATGATCCATGTTGTTGCCCCCCGCGGTGGGTGGGCCACCCCCGACGCGTCCCAGTTCACTGTCCACCGCGACCAGGTCGATCAGCGCCGAACCGGCGCGTAACTGCACCAGGCCGAACCCCGGTGACAGCTCCCTCTCTACCGGGCAGCCCAGTACGGTGCAATAGAAATGCAGCATCTCTTCCATATGAGAGGTGCGAAGGACTACGTGATCCAGACCCGCGATTTCAATCATGTTTTTTACCTCCTGCCGCGGCATATATGAACTGGGAAAAAGTGGCCCCTGGAGCCGTGGGGTTAGTTTAGCAGCCGAAAGCTGTTCACGGCGCACCCGAGCCGTGTTAGCCGCCGATTGCCAGAAAACTCCCCGCCCCGGCGATTATGCGCGCCCGTCTGGGAGTCATCCTTGAATTAGGCTATGATTCCCGGCTCAATAATTCGGGAGCAAGCGATACCTTATGGACACTTCAAAACTCTTTTCTCTGGAAGGGCGGGTGGCCCTGGTCACCGGAGGGTCCCGTGGCATAGGCAGGATGATTGCAGAGGGATTCATTGCCCAGGGCGCCAAAGTCTATATCTCCTCGCGCAAGGCGGATGTATGCAACGCTGTGGCGAAGGAACTGGGCTCCAGCTGTATTGCCCTGCCCCAGGACGTCAGTACGGTGGCCGGTTGTAAAGCGCTGGCTTCAGCCTTCGCCGACCTGGAGCCGAGGCTTGATATCCTGGTCAATAATGCCGGCGCGGCCTGGGGTATGCCCTTTGATGAATTTTCCGAGCAGGGTTGGGACAAGGTGATGGATCTAAACCTGAAGTCGCCGTTCTTCCTGCTGCAGGCCTGCCACAGTCTATTGAAGGCCGGTGCCGGTCCGGGCCAGCCGGCCAAGGTGATTAACATTACCTCCATTGACGGCCAGCGTTTGAACCCGTGGGACACGTATAGCTACCATGCCTCCAAGTCGGCGCTAATCTATCTCACCAAACGCCTGGCGGCGCGTCTCGTCGGGGAAAATATCAATGTGACGTCGATTGCGCCAGGCGCGTTCCCCTCCGACATGAACCGT
>JAOUDU010000336.1 GCA_029859085.1 Gammaproteobacteria bacterium
GGCTGGCACACCATGGCTGACAAGCCCCACCTGATCGGCAGCCAGTGTACGCACTGCGATACCTATTTTTTCCCGCCGCAGAACCAGTACTGCCGCAATCCCGCCTGCGACAGCACCGATTTTCGCGAAGTCGAGCTCAGCAGGATCGGGCATATCTGGAGCTACACCAACGCCTGCTATAAACCCCCGGCGCCCTTTGTGGCGGCGGAGCCTTTCGAGCCCTATGCGATCGCCGGCGTGCAACTGGAGAAGGAGCAGATGGTGGTACTGGGACAGGTCGTGGCAGGCGTCACTGTGGCGGACCTGAAGGTGGGCATGCCGATGGAACTGGTACTGGAGGCGCTGCATGAGACAGACGACGACATCAAGGTCACCTGGAAGTGGCGACCGCTGGCATCCAAACCCACCACTGCGGCCGGAGCGTAACAACCATGTCGAATGAAATCGCGATTATCGGCGCCGGCATGCACCCCTGGGGCAAGTGGGGTCACAATTTCGTCCAGTACGGCGTGGCCGCCGCCCGCGAGGCCCTGGCCGACGCCGGCGTACCCTGGAAGGACATCCGCTTCGTCTCCGGCGGCGCGACGGTGCGCTGCGGCTACCCCGGCTACGTGGCCGGCGCCACTTTCGCCCAGGCCCTGGGCTGGCAGGGGGCGGAGGTCAACACCTCCTACGCCGCCTGCGCCTCGGGCTCCCAGGCCCTGGCGGCGGCGCGCAACAAGATCCTTGCGGGAGAGTGTGAGGTCGCCCTGGTGGTGGGGGCTGACACAACACCCAAGGGGTTCCTGGCTCCCGCCGGCGGCTACCGCCCGGAGGACCCGGACTGGGTGCGGTTCTACCTCGGCATCACCAATCCCACCTATTTCGCCCTGTACGCCCGGCGCCGGATGGACCTGTATGGGGACACGCTGGAGGACTTCGCGGCGGTCAAGGTGAAGAACTCCAGAATCGGGGCCAAGAACCCCCGCGCCCGCTATCGCAAGTGTTTTACCGCGGAAGACGTGGCGGCCTCGGCCATGGTGGCCGACCCGCTGCGCCTGATGGACATCTGCGCCACCAGCGACGGTGGCGCCGCGCTGATCGTGTGCAGCCTGGATTACGCCCGCCGCATCGGCAAGGCCGACGCGCCCCGGGTGGCGGCGATTTCCACCGTAACTCCCACCTTCGCCAGCGGCGTGGTGGAAATGCCGGATATCGCCACTGACTCGGCGGCGGCAGACGGGGTGGAAGCCCTCAGCTACCGGTCTTCGATTCCGCTGAAGGCCTATGAGGAGGCGGGCATCGGTCCGGAGGATATCAGCCTGGCGGAAGTCTACGATCTCTCCACCGCGCTGGAACTCGACTGGATCGAGGACCTGCGCCTGACCCCGAGGGGCGAGGCGGCGGCCGCGCTGCGCCGGGGCGATACGGCGATCGGCGGCAGGATCCCGGTCAACGTCTCCGGGGGCCTGGCCTGTTTCGGCGAGGCGGTCCCGGCCCAGGCCCTCGCCCAGGTCTGCGAACTCACCTGGCAACTGCGCGGCGAAGCCGGCGACCGCCAGGTGAAAGGCGCAAAAGTCGGCATCACCGCCAACCAGGGTTTGTTCGGCCACGGCAGTTCGGTGATTGTCAAAAAATAGGTTCTCTGTACTTTTCGTACATCAGCTGATTACCCTTCCGCCGTCGGCAGCGGTCCGGGTATGCCCTGACTCCACGGCTGCGGCCCTCCGGGCTTCCCTCAGTCGGTTGGGAGCCCAAAGCGCTGCGCTGGTCTCCCGCCGCTCCTTCGGCGTGCGCCTTTTACGTTCCGCCAGGGCATACCCGGACCCCTGCCTTGCATCGCGCAGATATAAGGGAACGTGTTTCTGATTCATCTCCAGCGCAGAAAAGAAATCCTGAAGGTAGCTATGCTGCAAATGCACCTTGTAGCTGGAACTGGCTGCGGTGGAGGGCGGGGGTTGCCTCGCGGAACGTCAAAGGCTCGCGCCGAAGGAGTGGAGGGAGAGGGCCTGCCCCGCTTTATCGGGTACAGCGAAGCGCTGTCAGGCTCCCGACCGACTGAGGGAAGCCCGGAGGGCCGCAGCCGTGGAGCGAGGCAACCCCCGCTCGCCGCCGCGAACGTAGCGTCACAACCCCAAACGCTACAGCAGATACAAAAAACAGCCGGGTTTTTAAGGAGTAGCCGGGGCCGTGGCAGTGCGCACTGACACCTGTTGCAGGTAGGCGATGAGGTCCGCGCGCCGGCGGGGATCGGGGACGCCGGCGCTCATCATGCTGGTGCCCGGGGTGGCGGCCATCGGGTTTTCCAGCCAGGCGTACATCACCGCGGGGGTCCAGACGAACTGGGCGGCCTGCAGCGGCGCCGAGTAGTAGTCGAATCCCGGCTGCTTGCCAGCCACCTTGCCGAAGATGCGGTACAGGTTGGGGCCGTTGCCGTGGCCCGCTTCCGCCTCGGTGAAGTGGCAGGTGCGACAGGGACCGAATACCAGGCGGCCCCGCTGGGGGTCTCCCTGCAGCAGCGACAGGTCCGGGGTGGAATCCACCTGGGCCAGGCAGGGCAGAGCCGGCGCCAGCAGCCAGCAACCGAGCACAGCGGCCAGCAGGCGCCTCACAGGGCCCGCCCCCCGGCCGCTGCCTTTTTGCCGGCCTGCGGACCCGCTGCCGCGAGGCCTGCCCGGCGGCCGAAAAATGTCGCGTCTCCCACTGACAGGCCGCTGGCGATATAGGGTGCGCCGGGGAGGCCCGCGCTGTTGCGGCCGGCGGCGTAGAGGCCGGGAATGACCTCGCCGAAGCTGTTGATCACCTCGCCGTCGAGACCGGTCTGCAGGCCGCCGAAGGTATGGGCGGGAACAAACGAGTTTTTCACCGAGAGATCCCAGGCGCGGTAGGGCGGGCCCTGCACCGGCCGCAGCAAGCCGGGGCGCTTGCGAAAGAGCGGGTCCTCGCCGTTCAGTGCATGGCGATTGTAGTAGGCCACAGTCTCCTGCAGCGCGCCCTTCGGAAAGCCGAGCTGGTCGGCCAGGTCGCCGATGGTATTGCCCTGTGCCACCTGCACGAAATTATCCTGCAGCGCGGGGGGCTTGCTGCGCTGGTCGGTGACCAGCCAGGCCCGCCCCTGCTGGTGATAGGCGATCGCGTCGCCGAGCACCCCATAGTAGGTATCCTCGGCAACAAAGCGCTGGCCGACGGCGTTGACCACGATGCCGGACAGAACGGATTCCGGCGGGTACATCGGCACGATGGCAAAGCCCTGGTGCATGCGCAGGGCAGCGGCTCCGACGGCTATACCCATATTGATACCCATGCCCTGGTCGCCGACATTGCCCCAGGGCACCGCACAGTCATACAACTCCGGGGCATATTTGCGCACCATCTCGCGGTTGTGGATAAAACCCCCGCTGGCCAGCACGATGCCCCGGCGCGCGCGAATGGTCCTGCGCTCGCCGGCCACGGTGACCTCCATGCCCAGCACCCGGCCGTCGCCCGCCACCACCAGCCGCTGCCCGGCGACGTCCGCCTGCAAGGTCGCACCCAGCGCCTTCACCCGGGCCAGCAGGGCTTCCATCAATACCCTGCCGCCAGTCATCCCCGCCGCCACCGGCACGTGACCCCGCGGGGCGGGCCTGGCCAGCTCGCGCGCGGGCCAGGCCAGTTCGCAACCGGAAAAATACAGGGATTCTCCCGCCATAGGCACCGTCATCGCCCCCGCCAGCTGCGGCGCATAGGGCACACCCTGCTCCACCAGCCAATCGAAATGGGCACTGCTTTGCTCGCAGTAGAGGCGGATCTTGTCCAGCGGCGGGTGCGCGCCGCCGGCGCCGGAGATAAACCGGAACATGTCCTCGACGGAATCCTCCACCCCCAGCGCCCGCTGCAGCGCGGTACCGCCACCGGCGTAGACGACCCCGGCAGACATCGCCGATGAGCCGCCGAAACGGGGCAGGGACTCTATCACCAGCACCTCGGCTCCCGCCCTGCGCGCCTCGATCGCGGCGCTGGCGCCGGCGGCGCCGGAACCCGCCACCAGCACATCGGTGCTCATATCCCAGGAGGAGACGCTGGCCGCGGGCAGTGCCCCCGCACCCGCGGCAATAGTTCCCGCCGCCGCGGCACCCAGTCCGGCCAGCAGGTCGCGTCGGCTGAAGCCTGGTCTTCTGGTCGAGTCAGTCATCGCAGCGGGTTTTCAATATTGCCGGATGTATTCGAGCTGGCCATCGATCATGTAGGTCCGGTGGCGACCCCCTTCCGCCTCGAGGCTCTCACTGGCATAGCCGGCGTCCCCTTCATACAGGAAACAGATCCCGTCCTCCACGAACACCATGCGCGGCGCATAGCAGAACGCCTCGCGGGCCTCGATGCGCTCCCTCGCCTCGCGGCAGCTGCGGCAATCCGCCAGG
>JAOUDU010000335.1 GCA_029859085.1 Gammaproteobacteria bacterium
GGTGGTTTCGATATTGAGCTCCACCAGCACGTTCTTGTTGTCGCCGACGCCGGTGGTCTTCACCTCGTTGAGGATCTCCCGCACCATTTCGGCGGTGCGGGCGGATTCGCCTATCCCGAGAATCCGTTGGCCCTTGCCCCCACCGCCGCTGATGGCCTTGAGGCGGACCCGGTTCTGCGGGTAGTCCTTCGCCATCTTCTCGACCGCCTCGGTAAGGGTTTCGCAGAGCTCCGCCACCGTGTACAGGTCAATACCCTTGTCGTAGGAGGCCGCCAGCACGATGTCGGCCTTGTCCTCCAGCGTAACCGACTTGTCGTCGAGGCGGGCGGCATCGACCGCCAGTTTGTGTTCCGCCACCAGCGCCTTCAGGGCCGCCACGTCGGGATATTTCTTGAGGAGGGTGAGGGCGGTGCCGTTGTCGATACCGGGGGTGACGGACACGCCGGTCTTGAGGGCTGTGCGCTTGGCCTCATCCTTCAGGCCCGCGTCGTGCACCGTGCGGGAGCAGGGGCCGATAAAATTGAGGCCGGCGGCTTCCATCGCGGCGACCATCATCTCGTCCTCGGCCATGAAGCCATAGCCGGCGAAGATCGAATTGTAATTGTTGTCCCGGGCGATGTTGATGATCTGCCTGATGCGCGCCTCACGCTCTTCCTTGTTCGCGCCGCTGTAATCCGGCACCCGGTGCACCCGGTCGGGGTCGGTCAGGGAGCGCAACTCCGGCGCCAGCGCATTGCGGTAGACGATGGAATCCTTCTCCGACAGGAGGATGCCGAAATGCTCTATGCCCATCTCGGCGAATACATCCATGGCTTCCTTGCGGATCGGGCCCCGGCAGATGATCAGCGGACGCATATGGGTGCAGTCGAACTTCCGCACCCAGGAGCTGCGGCTCTGCCCGAGCTTGCGGTCGCGGTGGATGAGCGGGTTGTGCAGGTAATATTCGTTGGACACGCCTGTGTTCCTCAGTATTTATTCGCGGCTGGGATCAATGGAATTCGCGCTGCACCGACTGCAGGGGGCCGGGTTGGTAGCGACGCAGGTAGAACGCCATGTTTTCCGCCAGTACCTGGCGCAGCTCGGAGGGCATCACAATCTGGGAGATCGAGCCGAGGCTGAGCGCCTCGTTGGGATTCATCAATTCCCTCTCATAGCGCTTCGCCAGCAGGGCCTCTTCCGCCTTCACCCAGCCATTGACCAGCTCAGAGGCGGCTTCCGCCGCCTGTTGCGGGGAGAGCCCGGCCGCCACCTGGGCCGCCGTTTCCGCCTTGATCCGGCCGGCGACGGCGCCGCGGATTTTGCGCAGCTCATCCTTGTAGACATACTCGACACCGGCAGGGCCCATCACAGCCACCCGGGTAGTGGGCAGGGCCACCACGAAATCGGCGCCGACCGGGAAGCTGTTGAACGCGGCATAGGCACCGCCGTAGGCATTGCGCACCAGCACCAGGAAGCGCGGCGTGCGCAAATCGACGATTGCATCGAGCATCGCGCGCCCGGCCTGCACGATACCGCCGCTCTCCTGTTCCTTGCCCGGCAGGAAGCCGGTGGTATCTTCCAGGAATATCACCGGGATGTTGTACAGGTTACAGAAGCGGATAAAGCGGGCATTCTTGTAGGCCGCGTCGATATCCACCTGGCCGGATGCCACCGAGGAATTGTTGGCGACGAAGCCGATGACGTTGCCTCCCATGCGGCCCAGGGCCGTCACCGTATTGCGGGCGCGGTCCGGCTGGATTTCCAGGAAATCCCCGTGGTCGCACAGCTGCTGGATCAGGATGGTGACATCGATGGGGGTATTGAAACCGGTGGGGGAGTTGAAGGCTTTCTTCAGCAGGATGTCGATATCCCAGGTCTTGCGGGTAATCGGGTCGGAGCTCGGCTGGTAGGGCGCCAGTTCGCCGTTGTAACTGGGCAGGTAATTGAGCAGCGCGCGCACCTTGCGCAAACCCGCCACCTCGTCCTTGACCACAAAATCGGTCACGCCACTCTTGCTGTGTACCGCGGGCCCGCCCAGTTCGTCGGGCGTGACATCCTCACCCAGTACGGATTTCACCACCCCGGGGCCGGTCAGGCCAAAAAAAGTCTCGTTGGGCTGGATCAGGAAACTGCCCTGGCGCGGCAGGTACGAGCCGCCGCCGGCATTGAAACCGAACATGCACATGATGCTGGGCACCACGCCGCTGATCTTGCGCAGCGCGGCAAACGCCTCCGCATACCCGTCGAGGCCGCCGACCCCTGCGGGAATATACGCGCCGGCGCTGTCGTTGATACCCACCACGGGAATCCTCTGGCGCGCGGCGAGCTCAAACAACCTGGCCAGTTTCTCGCCGTTGGTGGCGTCCATCGAGCCGGCGCGCACGGTGAAGTCGTGGCCGTAGAGGGCCACGTCGCGGCCGTTGACCTTGATGATCGCCGTCACCAGGGACGCGCCATCGAGGTTGGGTCCCCAGTTCTGGTAGAGCACCGTGGGCTCGCCATCGCTGAGGAAGCGGATGCGCTCCCAGATGGTCATGCGGTTCTTCAGGTGCTGGCGCTGGATATTCTTGACGCCGGCGGTCTGGTAGGGGCGCTGCTGCAGCTCCCAGCCCGACTTCAGTGACTCCTCGTACGGCCCCGGGGTCGAAGCGATCTGCCCCGGCACGGTGAAGGCCTGCTCATCCTGTTCGGCGAACGGGTTTTCCAGAGTCGCGATAACCCCTGCCGGGCGCTGTGCATTCATAAGTCACGTCCAATTTCCGCTGGCGATTGATCCGGGCCCGGAGGGCCGTATTACGGCGACTGAAGCGCGGCCGGGGAACTGCAAACCCGGCTCACTGCCGCGATGGATTTGCATGTTCCGGAAGCCCGGATTAGCATGCAAACCTGCTCAAAAAATAGCACGCAACGATAAGTGTATTGCCCGTTGAAGTCAATTCGGCGCGCTGTCGCCCCGGCCCGCCCCGGGGGGCGGCAAGCGCCCGGAAATACTGTCTTTTTGCGGACGTTGCACGAACATCGGGCGGACTGAACGGAGTCCGGCCGGCACACCTGCTCCCGCCCCCGCCGGCCCGCCGGACCGGCTGCAAAGGAACCCCATGGCAACATTCAGCGTCCTGTCCCCCACCGCCATTCTGGGTTACGGCTTTCCCGCGGCATCCTTCGAGCGCGGCCTGGCCTGCAACCCCGACCTGATCGCCGTGGACGCGGGCTCAGCGGACCCGGGCCCATACTACCTGGGGAGCGGCAAATCCTTCACCGACCGCGCGGCGGTAAGGCGGGACCTGTCCCTGCTCCTGGGCGCCGCGGTGGGGCGCGGCATTCCGCTGGTGATCGGCAGCGCCGGGGGAGCCGGCGCCGAACCCCACCTGCAGTGGACACTCGACATCGTGCGGGAGCTCGCCAGCGAACTGGGCCTGTCCTTCCGGCTGGGCAGCATCGCCGCCGATATCAGCCCGCAGACCCTGCTCGATGGCCTCGCAGCGGGCCAGGTGCAGGCCCTCACCGGCGCACCCGGGCTCACCGCTGCCGCAGTGCGGGAGAGCGCGGCGCTGGTGGCCCAGATGGGTGTGGAGCCGCTGCAGCAGGCGCTGGCCGCCGGCTGTGACGTCGTTGTCGCCGGCCGGGCCTACGACCCCGCGGTGTTTGCCGCCCTGCCCATGCTGCGCGGCTTTGACCCCGGCCTCGCCCTGCACCTGGGCAAGATCCTGGAATGCGCGGCCATCGCCGCCAGCCCCGGCTCCGGCTCGGACTGCGCCCTGGGCGTTCTCGAGGGCGACCGCTTCGTGCTGCAGCCGCTCAGTGACGAGCGCTGCTTTACCCCCGCCTCGGTGGCGGCCCATACCCTCTACGAGAAATCCGACCCGTATATCCTGCCGGGGCCCGGCGGGGCACTGGACCTGCGCGAGGTCAGTTTCGAGGACATCGGCGGGGGCAGGGTGGCGGTGCGCGGCAGCCGCTTCGTTCCCTCCCGGGATTATTTCCTGAAGATCGAGGGCGCCCGGCGGGTCGGCTATCGCAGTATCGCCATCGCCGGTATCCGCGACCCCATCATGATCGCCGCCATCGACGAAATCCTGGAGCAGGTGCGGGCCCGGGTAGCCGGGTTGCTGCCTGGCGCGGCGCGGCGGGACGGCCTGCATTTCCACGTCTATGGCCGGGACGGTGTGATGGGCCCGAGGGAGCCCCGGCGCAGGCAGCCGGCCCATGAACTGGGTATAGTCATCGACGCCGTGTGCGCAACCCCGGAAGCGGCGGACACCCTGTGCAGCCTCACCCGCTCCACCCTGTTACACTTCGGCTACCGGGGCCGCATGGCCACCGCGGGCAACCTGGCGTTTCCCTTTTCCCCCTCGGACCTGCGGGCCGGGGAGGTCTACGAGTTCTCGGTCTACCAC
>JAOUDU010000338.1 GCA_029859085.1 Gammaproteobacteria bacterium
GGCGGAGGTCCTGATCGATCATGACACCCAGGGCACCAGGGATGTCCGTGTCCATGTGAACTGCACGGTCGCGGGCGATCAACTGACGGTTGACCTGACCGGCACCGACGATCGCCAGGAGCTGGTTGGCGTATGGAATACTTTCGGCAACAGCCGCAGCTATATCATGGTGCAGGTGGTGGCGGCGATGGATCCCACCATTGTCAAAAATGAGGGTTTTTTCAATGCGGTGGATATGGTGATTCCGGAGGGCACCATCGCCCATCCCCCGCCGAACAAGCCCGCCGCGCTGGGTTCATTCCACCCCGCGTGTGAAATCACCGAGGCGGTGTGCATCGCGCTTTCGAGCGTGGCGCCCGAGCGATCCGCGCCCCAGGTCTACAAGATCGGCATGCCCAATGCCGTCATCGGCTTTGATGACAACGGCCAGATGTGGATGGACCAGGGTGTCGACGCCCGCACCATGGACACCTCGGCAGTGCAGGGCATCGACGGCTGGGGCTCGTGCCCGGTGAGCCTGGGTAACCTGCTGTTGTCCCAGGCCGAGGATGCGGAGAGTCGCTTTGCAATCGTGAACCTCAGCCGGGAAATGACGCTGGATTCGGAGGGCGCCGGCCGGTGGCGGGGACAGCCCGGCAGTCTCAACGTCAAGAAGGTGCTCAAGCCCACCACCGCGATGGCCTGGATGGTTTCCGCGCGGCACACCCTCAGCGGCATGTGTGGCGGCGACAGCGCCAGCTCCTATGCCAGTCACTTTGAGGTCGGCACACCCGCTGAATACAAGGTGGAGCTGTCGGCCAGCGCGATGTTGCCCGCCGGCTCCGTGATCGCCTACCAGCACGGCGGCGGCGCCGGTTTCGGGCCCGCGCTGCTGCGGGATCCCGAAGCGGTTAAAGACGACGTGCTCGACGAGATCGTCAGTATCTCGAGGGCCCGGCAGAAATATGGCGTGGTGCTTACCGGGACTCTGGAAGATTACGACCTCGAGGTCGATATCGCGGCGACGGCTCTCTTGCGAAAAGAAATGAGCGGCGGCCGCAGCGAAGTGGCATCGGGGACGAGCTGATGGCTTATCGCATAGGTATCGATATCGGTGGAACCTTCACTGATTTTGCGCTGCTCGATGGCACTGAGGTGGTTCTGTACAAGAATCTCAGCACGGCTGAAGACAGGTCGGTGGGGGTGATGAGCGGGCTGGAAAAGCTTGCGGAAAAAACGGGGTTGCCATTGCGGGATTTCATGGCGCGTTGCGATGCCATAGTGCATGGCACCACGGTTGCCGATAATACCCTGATAGAGATGAACGGCGCGGTAACCGGGCTGATAACCACCGAGGGCTTTCGCGACGAAATGGAATACCGCCGCGGGTTCAAGGAAAACATCTGGGATGTCCGGCTGCAGCCGCCGCAGCAGATAACGCCGAGGCGCCGGCGGCTGACGGTGCCAGAGCGAATTCTGCACGATGGTTCAGTGTACAAGGCCCTGGACGAGGCCGCGGTAAGGGAGTGCTGCAGGAAACTGCGCAAGCAGAATGTCGAGTCGGTGGCGATCTCACTGCTGTTCTCCTTTGTCAATCCGGTGCATGAAAAACGGGTCGCCGAAATCGTCGCGCAGGAGATGCCCGGTGTCGAAATCTCCTGTTCCCACCAGGTGCTGCCGCGCGCCCCCGAGTACGACCGCACGAGCACCACTGTAGTAAACGCCTATGTTGCCCCCAGGGTGACTTCCTACCTGGCGCGACTGGTCGCCCGGCTGGAAGAGGCCGGCTACCGCAACCAGTTGATGGTGATGCAGGCCAGCGGCGGGGTGATGACCCGGGAATATATCCACGGGTCACCCATCCGGGTGCTGGCATCGGGCCCGGCCGGAGGTGTCATCGGCTCGGCGCATGTGGGCGTGGCCAAGGGGCACCGCAATATCCTGTGCGTTGATATGGGCGGCACGTCCTACGATATTTCCATGGTGCTCAACGGCGCGGCCCCGGCGGTGGCCGGCTGGAATATGCATCACCGCTACCTGGTCGGGGTGCCGATGGTGCAGGTTGAAACCCTCGGGGCGGGCGGCGGCTCCATCTGCCGGGTCAACAACGGCTGCATAGAGGTGGGTCCCGCTTCCGCAGGCTCCGAACCAGGCCCGATCTGTTACGGACGCGGCGGCACGCAGCCCACCATCACCGATGCGTTGCTGATGCTGGGGATCCTCTCGGCGGATGCCGGGTTTGCCGGTGGCAGTTTCTCGCTGAGCGAGGCGGGGGTGAGGGATGCCTTCCAGGCGATCGGCGACCGGATGGGATACAGCGCCGAGGAGGCGGCATTCGACTGCTGGCGCATGGTGAACGCCAATATGTCCCAGGGCGTCAGGCGTATCACCGCAGCCAGGGGCATAGACCCGGCGGAGATGTGCATGCTCGCCTACGGCGGCAACGGCCCCGCCTTCGCCGCGATCCAGGCGCAGGACCTGGGTATTGAGAGGGTACTCGTGCCCAGGGCATCTCCCGCGTTCTCCGCCCTGGGCACCCTGGTGGCAAACCCGAGTATCGATGAGGAAAGGTCCTGTATCGCGGCCGCCGACAGGATCGACGCCGGCATGTTGACGACACTCTGGCGCCAGTTGGCCGACCGCGCTGAAAAATATTTCGCCGACGCCGGCTTTGCAAGTGACCGGGTGACAGCCCGCTACCAGATGAACATGCGCTATCCGGGCCAGAACTGGTCTCTCAGCTTTGATATCAAAGTGAACCAGGGCCTTCACGACCTGTCGTTTGTCGACGCTGCCGTCGGCCACAGGGCCATCGGGATATTCAACGCGCGGCATATGGAGGAATACGGCCATATCCGCGAGGGCGAAGTGCCGGAGATTACCGGTGTGCGCCTGGCCACCTCGGTTGCCACGTCTTCCCCGGTGGTATCCCACGGGTTCAATGCGCCCACTGTCAACGCCCGCAGCGCGCGGACGCGCCGCGCCAACCTGGGAGATGGCTTTCGGGAGACCGGTATTTTTGTCGGTTCCGAACTCGGCCCGGGACACGAAGTCATCGGGCCGGCGATCATTGCGGAAAATTTCACCACGATCGTCGTCTACCCCGGCTGGAAGGCGCTGGTGGATGACGCTGGTGATTACGAACTGAGGCTGCTCAAGTGACAGCGATCCGGCCAACGCCCGCTGGACCCCGGGCAGGGAGCGATCGGCCGTGACTGCGCTCGGCGGGATCAGGGTGCTCGAACTGGCAGAGGGCGTATGCGGTGAATACTGCGGCAAGCTCCTGTCCGACTTCGGGGCGGAGGTCATCAAGCTGGAAAGGCCCGGCTGCGGGAGCGCCACCCGCCGCCTCGGGCCATTTGCCCCCGCCGGAGCCGACCCTGAGCGCAGCGGGCTGTTCGCTTATCTCAATACCAGCAAGCGCTCGATCGTCCTCGACACCGCCACGGCGGAAGGGCGCGGCAGCCTGGAACAGCTTCTGGACACGGTGGACGTGGTGATCGACGATCACGCGGCGGGCTGGCTGGCCGGTATCGGCCTGGATCCCGGGCTGACTACCGGGAGTCGTCCCGCGCTGGTGCTGTGCGCCATCACCGCCTTCGGGCAGTCACCACCCGCCGACAGGTTGCAGGCGGAGGACCTCACCGTATTCCACAGCAGCGGCTGGGGTTACCACACCCCCAGCGCGGCGACTGCGGTTCAGCCCCCGCTGAAGGGCGCCGGGCGCTTTCTGCCGAGCTACGAGGCGGGACTGGAGGCGGCGCTGTGTGTCGCCGCTGCCCTCTACGAGCGGGCGGGTTCGGGCCTGGGCCGGTTTATCGATATTTCAAAACAGCAAGTGCTCGCCTCCCGGGCCGATTATGTGCTGGCGCAAATGGCCGCGGGTGATATGCCTGTCAGCGCAGAACGCACCGCCTATGACCTGCATGGACCCGCCGGTATTTTCCCCTGCCGCGACGGCTACGCCTATATCTGGATGTCGGCGCCCGCGCACTGGGAAGCGCTGCGCCAGCTGTTGAACAACCCCGCGTGGATGGACGCTTTCCCGGCGAATTGGCTGGAGCGCGAATGTACGCCGGAGCGGGTCGGGCAATGCAGGGCTTACATCGCCGCCTGGCTGAAAACGCGGGGTAAGCACGAGGCGGCGGCAGCAGCCCAGAAACTGGGACTCACCCTGGTGCCGGTCAACAATACTGCCGACCTGGTGGACTCGCCGCAATATGCATTCCGCCGCTATTTCGCCGCGGTAGACCACCCGGTACAGGGAGTGGCGCTCTATCCCACTGTGCCCTACATGCTCAGTGCAACGCCAGCGGCGATAGCATCCCCGGCGCCTTTGCTGGGACAGCACACGCAGCAGACGCTGGCCGCATTGCCCGCCCATGCCGGCGGGTCC
>JAOUDU010000337.1 GCA_029859085.1 Gammaproteobacteria bacterium
TGGACACCATCTCCGGAATAACCACGTTTTCCAGCGCCCGGGCGCGCCGCTCGGTTTTGCGGTATTCCCCCAGCAGGCGGTGCAGGTTGCCCGACACCCCGGCCAGGACCGCACCCAGCCGCGCCAGCTCAAGAAACTGGCGGCGGCACTCCTCCGCCTCCGGCGAGGGTTGGGCGACCGGTGTCGGCTCAAGGTCACCTGGCATCTGGAGCTCGGTCGTGAGCAGTTTTACGCCCATGAAGGTTTCGGCCCGGGCGATGAGTTCGGCAGCCTTCAGGTAGCGTCCAGGGTACACCTGGGTACCCTGCAGGCCGTGGCGTCGGATGGTTGCCACCAGGATCTGTTCGGCGCTGCCTTGCATGGTTTCGTATTGCCGCAGCAGGTCCTCGTAGTGACCCAATTGTCGCAGCATCTCAGAGGCGAGCAACAGGCGTTTTTCATCGAGGAAATCGTAGGCCTCCAGCACCACCTGATGTTCCTCCCGCATCTGCAGGATGGCAGAGCGGGTTGGCGCCTCGCCATCACCCAGCATGTTCCGCGTCCAGGTTCCTGATGTTGCGCCTGATCTGCTCGTCGCTCAGGCGGGTCAGCTCCAGCACCGGAATCGGCTGGAGCAGGCGCCAGCCGATTTCCATGCTCTGTTCCAGGCTGCGGGCGCCCTCCTGGTGCAACAGCTCCTGCTCGAAGCGGTTGCCAAACTCCAGGAACAACTGGTCGACCCCGGACAGTCCCTCGCTGCCCATGATACTGGCCAGCACCCGCACATGCATTGACCTGGCGTAGGCGGCATACAGCTGGTTGGCCAGTGAGGGGTGATCCTCGTGGGTAAAACCCTTGCCGGTACCGTCTTTCATCAGGCGCGACAGACTTGGCAGTACCCGTATGGGCGGGTAAATATCGCGCCTGTCCAGCTCCCGGTCCAGCACTATCTGGCCTTCGGTTATATAGCCGGTCAGGTCCGGAATGGGATGGGTGATATCATCCGAGGGAATCGTCAGAATCGGCAGCTGGGTCAGTGTGCCCGCTTTGCCCATGATGCACCCGGCCCTTTCAAAGATCGTGGCCAGGTCGGAATACATGTAGCCCGGATAGCCCTTGCGGCTTGGCACCTCCCCGTGGCTGGCGGAGACTTCCCGCAGCGCCTCGCAGTAGTTGGTCATGTCGGTCATGATCACCAGCACATGGCGACCCTCGGTGTAGGCCAGATACTCCGCGGCGGTCAGGGCATAACGCGGTGTCAGCAGGCGCTGGGTGCTCGAGTCGGATGCCAGGTTGAGGAACAGGACTGTATGCTCCAGCGCACCGCTGTTTTCCATCGCCCGCCGAAAATGCTCGGCGATGTCATAGGACACCCCGATAGCGACAAAGACCACGGCGAAACTGCCGGCTTCCTCTCCCCGCAGTTTCGCGTGGCGGGCGATCTCTGTCGCAATCCTGTCGTGGGGCAGGCCGCTGCCGGAAAAGATCGGCAATTTCTGCCCCCGCACCAGGCTGTTCATCAGGTCGATCGAGGAGATTCCGGTTTCAATGAAATCCCGGGGATATTCCCTGGCGGCGGGATTGATCGCCAGGCCGTCTATGCGCAGGCGCCGGGTCGCCGAGACCGGGGGGCCGCCATCAAGCGGCCTGCCCACGCCATCGAGAATGCGGCCCAGCAGGTCGGGTCCCACGTTGAAATGCAGGGACTCACCCATGAACCGGACCGTGGTCGTCGCCAGGGACAGGCCACTGGTGGATTCCAGTACCTCGATGATCATGCTGTCCTCATCGAGTGTGGCAATGCGTCCCAGCCTCGTTCGGCCGCCGGCGTCGATGATTTCCACCGCGTCATTGAGGCCGACATTGACGGTGCGACGCAGGAATAACAGCGGTCCCTCTATGCGCGTGGCGGTGCCATGGGTCCGGACATCAACCTGCATTGGCCGGCTCCTGCTTTGCCAGCGTGGAAAAAACCTGTTCCAGTTCGGTGCGCAAGGTCTCGAACTTATCCATGTCGTGTTCACCTATCTCTTCGCTCATGCGCCGCAGGCGGCGCAGGATGGGCAGGTTGCCGATAAGCTCGAAATCCACTCTCTGCTCGATGGCCTGCTCGGACAACTCGATAAACCGGGTCAGCAGCTGCATCATCGCGGCCTGGCGTTCGGGCGAGCAGTAGCGATCGATTTCGGAATAGGCGGACTGCCGCAGGAACCCGTCGTTGATCAGCTCGGCGCACAACAGCACGTGCTGCTGCCGTGGCGGCAGGGCATCCTTGCCCACGATTCGGGCCATACGCTCCAGCCGCATCTGCTGTTCCAGCAGGGTCAGGAACCGGCGTCGCTGCTCCAGCCAGTGCGGGTGATTGTTCTCACGCCAGTAATCCAGCAGGTCATCGATGTCACCGGAATAGGACAGCAGCGGGTGGATAGCGGGGTAAAAGCGGGCCTGCGCCCGGGTGGAATCCAGCGCCCAGAATACCCTGACATAGCGCTTGGTGTGGGTGGTCACCGGCTCGGAAAAATCTGCCGAGGGCGGGCTCACCGCCCCGATGATGCTCAGGGAACCGGGTTCGCCACCCAGGGTACGCACATGGGCCGCGCGCTCGTAGAAGTCCGCCAACCGGCTGCTGAGGTAGGCCGGGTAGCCGCCCTCGCCGGGGATCTCGCCCAGCCTGCCGGAAACTTCCCGCAGGGCCTCGGCCCAGCGACTGGTGGAATCGGCCATCAGTGACACCCGCAGTCCCTGGTCCCGGAAATACTCGGCCACGGTAACGGCGGTATAGATGCTGGCCTCCCTGGCTGCCACGGGCATATTGGAAGTATTGGCTATGATCAGCGTGCGCTCCATCAGTGGCCGCCCCGTGCGCGGGTCCTCCAGCGCCGGCAGGTCGTGCAGGACCCCGGCCATTTCATTGCCGCGCTCACCACAGCCGACATAGACGATGATATCGGCATCGCACCACTTGGACAGGGTTTCCTGCAGCACCGTTTTACCGGTGCCGAACCCGCCTGGCATCGCCGCGCGCCCGCCACAGGCCAGCGGGAAAATACTGTCGAGGATGCGCTGCCCGGTAAACAGCGGGCGGGAAGTGGGCAGCCGCTGCGCAACCGGCCGGGGATCCCGGATCGGCCAGTGGTGGCTCATCGCCAGCTGGTGCTGTGTTCCGTCCCCGCCCCGGACGGTGCAGATGGTCTGTTCGTCGTCGTAATGTCCCTGCGGGCTGATATCGATGACCACGCCGCTTATATTGGGAGGTATCAGTACAGATTGGGAGAGTCCGCCGGTACCGGTGGCGCTGCCCAATACGGATCCTGCACCGGCGGTATCGCCGACTTTAAGGCCGGGTGTGAACTCGAAACCCTGCGGCGGTGGTGCTTGCATACCTGGTTGCACATAGTCGCCCAGGTCCAGGGTAAGGGGCCGAAGGAGCCCGTCGAAAATATTTCCCAGCAGGGCGGGCCCGAGCTTTACTGACAGCGGCATGCCGTTGCCGAGCACTGTGTCACCCGGTCGCAGTCCGCTGGTATCTTCGTAAGCCTGTGCCACGATAGCGTTCCGCTCGACGCGGATGACTTCCCCCAGCAGTTTTTTATCGCCCACAAACACCGCTTCATTGATATGAAACACGTCGTCGGTAACAGCCCGCAGTACCGGCCCGCTGATCCGGGTAATACTCGCTTCACTCATTTGCGCTACCTGGTTCGGCCTGCAGTTGCAGGGCTTTCCTGTCCTTGGTTTCCGCCTGTTGCATCGCTGTCCTTCAGCCGCTGTTGAGCATGAGTTGATCGGGACATTTTGCCAGTGTCACCGAATCGATGGCATTGCGGTCTGCCATCAGGCCCTGCAGGCTGCCATCGATGACCGCTCCCTCGGTGCTGATACGTATGCCCGCCGTGATCTCCGGAACTGCCGCGAAGCGCGCCTGGCCGCCCACCCGCGCCTCGATCTGCCTGCCCAGCTGCTGCTGTTCATCGCTCGACCAGTCCTGGGGGTGCTCGATGAGCCACTCGGTGGCGGGTACCAGTGCCGTGGCGGTTGATACGATTTTCGTGATCCATTGCCGGCGGCTTTCGGGCTGCCGCCACCGGGCATGCAATTTGTCCGCCAGGGAGTTCCAGCAGGTTTCGAGAAAACCCGATGCCGCTTTATGGCGCTGCTGCATCATCAGGGTGTGCTGCCTGGCCCGGGCCGCTGCCAGCGTGTCGCTTATCTGCCGGCGCGTGAGTTGAATATCCTCGTGCAGGTTTTTGCGGGCGCTCTGGTATGCCTGTCGAATTACCCGCCGGGACTCCTGTTGCGCCTCGTCTGCCAGTGCGTCGCACTGTTCCTTGCGCCAGGTTTCAACTATGTCAAGCAAGCGCTGGACCTGCGCGTCGACGATACTTTCCGGTATTTT
>JAOUDU010000008.1 GCA_029859085.1 Gammaproteobacteria bacterium
AGATCTTCGAGACCCTTTCAGGCTTATGTCCTATAAACTGGATGGGCGCGAAAGTTACCAGTTGACCGATATCCCTGCGGGCGAATATGCGCTGCTGGTTTATTACGATGAAAACGACAACCTTGAAATAGACAAGAACTTCATAGGGATTCCTACTGAGCCGCTTGGTTTTTCGAATAACTACCGGCCCAAGGGGCCACCCAGCTTCACGCGGGCCGCCTTTACCCTGGCGCAGGATGAGCGGCGTCAATTCACGGTAGGGCTGTATCGCCCGCTGGGTAAGCGCGGTCGCCTTGGTGTGGGCGTTGGCGCGATAAGCCGAAGCAGCCCTTATCGTGATTACGACGGCAGCGTGACCCAGGTGATCCCTGCAATTACCTACAATGGCGCTCGCCTGCAGGTACTGGGACCCAACGTCAGCTTCGGACTCGTGGGGACTGGTAAGCTGAGACTGGCAGCCGCCGGGACGTATAGACAAGGTGTCTACGATGAAAACGACAGCGAGTATCTCCGGGGGATGGGAGATCGCGACAGCACGTTCATGGCCGGGCTGGCGCTGCAGGCAGAACTACCCTTTGGCTTCGATATGGCGCTTGGCTATCAGCATGATCTGCTGGACAGAATTGGCGGTGGGGAGGCAAGGCTTGCGATCGACAAGTCGTTTCAACTGGGTACGTTCAGGTTCTCTCCGGAACTGGGCGTCAACTGGCTGGCGCAGGACCTGGCCAATTATGATTTTGGTGTACCACGGAGCAAGGCCGAGGCCGACCGTCCTGCCTACCGCCTGGATTCGGTATTCACATTTGATGTAGGCGTGGGGATGCTGTATGAGATTACGACCGATTGGCTCTTGGTAATGAATGTCGCTGTGGAGTTTTTTGATAACGAGGTCACCGACAGCCCAATTGTCGATGAAGACTATGTGCTGAAGGGCTTTTTCGCGGTTAATTACATTTTCTAGAGCAGAATTCATAGGGACGGTCGAATTGCCCAAACGGGTAAATGTGGTGATGACTCAGTGCCGCGTAATTCCATGGCCATTTCTGCCAGCGCTCCTTCTTGTGTATTTATTGCAATCGACGGCTATGGTCGCAGCCCAGACGACGCGTGAGCAGGCGGAGCCCGATTTCAATTACGTTTACGGTGCCGTTCTGGGCAGCGGGTACTACAAGTCGGCCAGTGAGAAGTTACTGATATTGAGGATACCCCTCTCATTTGAGCTGCCCGACAGCGAGTGGAATACACGCATTCTGGCGCCGGTGGCGATCGGCCTTCGTAACGGTCGTGACACTCCGGAGCGACGGGAAGTCTCCGATAATTTCGCCACCTACTCGATTATGCCTGGCCTGGCAGCGACTTTCAGGCTAAGGGAGAACTGGGAAATATCGCCGTCCGCCCAGCTGGGCATTGCCAGGGATATCAAAAATAATGCCAGCAGCTGGGTAACTTCAGCAGCGGTGCGTCATCACGGCTGGTGGGACCTTGACTCAAGTCGGTTGACACTGGGGCAGCGTCTACGTTTTGCCGGTCAACGAGATCGAAGTGGCGGCAACGAAACAGCCTTCATTCTATTGGAGCAGGGAGCGGACTGGAACTTCGCGACAGATTCTGATTTCAGGGGAAACCCCATCCGGGGAGGCGTGTTCCTCCTCTGGCAACAGTACTTCAACAGGCTGAACATCGAGGGCGTATCTCCGGCCAGGGTAGATATAGATCGATTGTTTCAACTCGGCATCACATTGGGTCTGGAACGGAGGATGAGCATCGGCGGGATTCCCTTCAAGACCATCGGCATCTCGTTGTCACGGGGCAACAGCTATGACGGCAATGAAATAAAGGCAATAAATATTAGCCTTGGCTTCCCGCTGACAGAGGACTGAGACCAGTCGGCATGACAGCAGCACAGATAGACACATTGTGTGAATAGACTAAAAAGCTTTGGCGACTGATGCTGTCACAGGGGGTGCTCACAGAACCAGTAACATCCACGGAGTTCCCAGTATCAGGTAAACCGCCAAAAATACGCCAGTCACCACACCTCCACACCGATAGACTTCGGAACCGGTGAGGTAGCCGCTACCCATAAAAATGACATTGGCACTGGACCCTTGCGGGGTACTCATCGAGGCAATTTCAGGTACACTGGAGGCCAGGAACCAGCCGTCAAAAGTGATCTCAAAACCTCTGCCTGCCGCGATCGCGACCCCAACAGGGTTGGCAGCCATTGCTGTGAGCCACAGCGCCGAAGAAAGTCCCAGGCCAGCCATACTGGTCATCATAAGGTAAGCGCCAATCCGCTGCCTGGATTCCTCCCAGGGGTAAGAACCATTAAAACAGGCCAAGGAATTCACGATGGGATACAGGACGCCAGAGCGTGCGGTATTGCTGGGAAAGGCCGGTGCAACCAACACGTCTGTGGCTACCATTACTGAATGCTCGTTGGCGGGCTCCCGCACCCGTACGCGGCCACGCCATGAAAGTAAGCCTTCATTAGCGCCACGCACTACCAGACTTCATCGACCTATACCGTCAGTCACAGCGACGGTACATTGACGGGCAAGCAAGAAAACTTACTGGAAGAACCGTCCCGGTAGATCGTGACAACGCGATTACGTTCGGTAACTTTGCTGCCACCTGTCCGGCGTCAGGAGGGAGCATCACCGCATCCGCTGCACGATACACTCCAACCTACCTCTGGTGGAAGGGAGATTGTCGTGCACCGGCCCTCCCACGCCAACGGCCGCAATCCGGCCTCCTGGCGCATACCAATGGGCGACTGAAACCGATTTATTCACTCTACGACAGGGCTGGAAGCCAGCCCGGCAGGTCGCAGGTTTGAGCCCTGATATGGCAGTCATATTCTCGATTTTGATAGATTATTCATAGAATACTCCCTCCGGATTTTATAGGGACCCGGGCAAGACCCATTCTCCGCGGTCGGATGGTCAAGGCAGTGTCAGCGGGTATTGCAGTTGGCTGCTAGCTGCTTCCAGTGAGCCCTCCTCCCCCGCTGCCTCCTCTCCCATCCAGTACGCAAATGATTTCCCGTGCTTAATCATGGACTGTAGAACATCATGACCCTCAACCGGACCTGCATTGGCATTGTCGTGAGTGTCAGGTTCAAAATAATGCTGATGAACGGTCAGCATGTAGGCTAGACTATTCTCACTGGAAGCTATCAAATGGCGTCACTCTTTTTTTGCCAAGGAGCGACAAGCTTCCAACACTTTTCTATGGGTTTTCCAATCAATGGAAACGACTGTTTTTCTGGCGCTGGGCCTGGTCTTGTTGGTGTTCGGCGCCCATTGGCTAGTCAAGGGCGCCGCTAGCCTGGCGGCTTCCTTGGGTATTTCACCTCTGGTAATTGGCTTAACAATCGTTGCTTTCGGCACAAGTGCTCCGGAAATGGCGGTCAGCGTTGGCGCAGCGTTTGCGGGCGAAGCAGATCTTGCCCTGGGCAATGTTGTCGGCAGTAATATCTTTAACGTGTTGCTAATTTTGGGCATATCTGCCCTGGTGACGCCATTGGTCGTCAATCAACAACTGGTTCGCCTGGATGTCCCGTTAATGATCGTGGCATCTATATTGGTTTTGTTGTTTGGGATGGATGGAAATGTTGGCAGAACGGAGGGCGCTGTTTTATTTGCGGGCATCTTGGCCTATACAGTTTTTCTGATTTTTCAAAGCCGTAAAGAAAATAACGCCGCCGTGCGAGCTGAGTATGAAGGCGAGTATGCCGATAAAGACACTGATGGGTCCATACATTACGTACGCGACGGTGCTTTGATTCTTTTCGGTTTGTTTTTGCTGGTTTTGGGCTCGCAGTGGTTGGTAGAGAGCGCAATTACGATTGCGCAATATTTTGGTGTGAGCGAACTAATCATCGGTTTAACGATAGTAGCGGCTGGTACCTCCTTGCCCGAACTGGCCACTTCTGTGATTGCGTCCATTCGTGGTGAACGCGATATAGCGGTCGGAAATGTCGTTGGTAGTAATATTTTCAACCTTTTATCTGTATTGGGGCTCTCCAGCATCGTTGCTCCCCACGGCATTGCAGTGCCGGCGGTGGCGATTGGTTTCGATATTCCGGTCATGATCGGTGTCGCTCTGATCTGCTTGCCGATATTCTTTTCCGGTTATGTGATCACCCGGTGGAACGGCGTGCTGTTTTTGTTCTATTACGTCGCTTACACGACCTATCTGATTCTGGCTGCAGTTCAACACGATGCAATGAAGGATTTTAGTGTCGCGATGCTGGTGGTGATGCCATTGACGGCGATTGCCCTGATGATTTCGGCATATCGTTATCATCGATTGAAATCGTAGTCGTCCAGAATGTTTTGACAAGTTAATGTCGGTTTCCACTTGAAACCGACCCGGGATTGCCCGCAGTTCAACATCCCAGGCGTCACGCCAGATCGTCTATTCTCATCAGGCAATCTCCCTGCGTTCATTTCACAAAGCACCGACAAAACCTTAATAGAAACAATGTCGCGGACTATTGCAGTTGCCAGTGGCAGCTTGAAACTGGAATTCGCCAGGGGCAGGTAATTCAGTTCGCATCCGGTTGTTCCCGTAATGGTACCTTCAGGCGCGCTGGCGACGAATGCTCACCCCGATTCGCTCATTCATCATTTCTGTAGTCCCGTCCGTAAAAGCGGCGATCTTGGCGCAGGCCAGATGCCTGCCCAGGGCATTGTCCTGGCGGAGACCGTTGGCACCCATGGCCTGCATGCAGGCGGCGATGGCCGGCAAGGTAACGCGACCCGCAAACTTCTTGGCTACCGCCGCCGCGAGCACCACGTCCCCGCTGTCGTCGACCAGTTGCCCCGCCTTTTCTGCAAGGGCTCGCATGGCCTGCAGGTCCGTAGCGACGTCGCAGAGTGACCAGGTCAAACCCTGGTTCTCCAGGATGGACTGACCGAAGGCCATCCGCGTTTCACCGTAATCGAGTGCTCGATCCAGCGCATCTGCCACCATGCCGCAGCACATACTGGCTACATAGATGCGTGCTCCGTTGACGGTGCTCATCGCGTGCTTGAAGGCTTCACCGGGGGGTGACAGCAGATCTTGCCCGGATGCCTGATAATTCTCCAGGTGGAATTCGCCGGCGCCGATGGAGTGACCGCCCAGAAGCGAATAAATATCGCCGCGCCTGAACCCCGGTTTACGGGCGTCGACCAGGAATGACGCTATGCCGCGCCAGCCACTGCCTGCATCCGTCTGGGCATAGACGATGAAAAGGTCCGCTATCGCTGCGTTGGTGATCCACGCCTTGGTCCCGTTCAATAGCCAGACCTCGCCGGACCTGGCCGCTGTGGTGGTGATTCCGCCGAAATCGCTTCCGGCGCCCGGCTCCGAAAGGGCCGTCGCCCCAAACACCTCTGCTCGCATGAGCGATGCGACCAGGTCCTGATGATGTTGCGCCGTCGAGCCAATAGCCAGTTTGGCTGCGATGTTCTGGGTATTGACGAGGGAAAAGGCGAAGGCCATGTCCCCGCGGGCAAGTTCCTCACAAATGGCCTGCTTGGTCCGAAAGCTGGCTCCCATGCCTCCGTGTTCCCTGGGAGTCTCAAAAGATAGAAGACCCAGTTTCGCAGCTTCGCGCAAGGCATCCTCAGGCTGGATCCGGGCGTTTTCCCAGGACTGGGCGCGGGGCGCAATATAATTCCTGCGGAAGTCACGGGCGGCGTCGATGATGCACTGCTGTGTCATGGCGTTCTCCTGGGAAGATACAGTTGTTCGTAAGATGGCGAGGCAGCCCGGACAGGACTTTGCTTAACTGCTTGCCGACCGTCAAGTATATGGAAAACAGACGATCTGCAGTGAGGTTTCTGACAAGTTAACGTTTTTCTCCGAGCATGGAAATGACATAACGAAAACCCTTACGAACGAGTCTCAATGTAAGGCCAAATAACTGGTTGTCGGTCGACCGATTTGAATTCATGTAGCGCCAGCCCAAAGCCACGGGTCAACTTTCCAGTATCGACTTGACGTGCACCAGACTTTTATTGAACAATCGGACAACGAAATAGCCGGTTGATATTACGTTGTCGGTGTTTCATTAGCGGTTGGCAGATCAGGCTGCGCTGTACCGGTGTCATCCGGTGGCCTGACAAAATAACTATAGCAAGGAACTGGCCATGGCCTATAACGCCTTTAAAATCAACACAATAGCGGCAGCACTGATTTCCTCAGGTATATGTTCCACAGCTGCACACGCCCAGCAAACGATTCTGGAGGAGGTGTTGGTCACCGCGCAGAAACGGCCGGAGACGATGCAGGAGGTACCCCTGTCCGTCAACGTGATCGGTGGAGAGATGCTCCAGCAGGCGCGTATTTTCCGCTCTGAAGATCTGGTAAAGCTAACACCTTCGCTGACCCTGCAGGATGGCGGGGAGACCCGCAGTTCCTCCTTCAATATCAGGGGTATCGGTACGCAGTCCTTCAGTTCCGGTGTTGAGCCCAGCGTGTCCACCGTGGTGGATGGGGTCGTCATGGGGCGCTCCGGCATGGCTTTCGCGCAGTTAATGGATATCAGCCGGGTGGAGATTCTGCGCGGCCCGCAGGGTACGCTTTTCGGGAAGAATGCCAGCGCAGGCGTGGTCAACATCCTCACCAATGACCCCGCAGAGAAATTTGAGGCCAGCATCAACACCGCGCTGGAGGAAGATATGTACCGGGTCGAAGGCGCAACATCTGTGCCAATTACAGACCAATTGGCTCTTCGAGTAGCCGCTATGCAAACCAAGTACGACGGTTATGTAGATAACAAGTATAACGGGAATGATCTTAACGACAGTGACAATAAAGCCGTCAGGGCAAAGTTGCGCTGGAGTCCGACAGAAAGTCTTGAAATCAAGTTGACTGGCAATTATGCCGACTCCAACGGTGATTGCTGCCAGCCCACCCCCCGCGTCACGACCGACTTGCTGACTCCCATCTTTGGTTTTCAGGAAGAGCAGATTGCGCCAGTTGTCGGTAGCAAGGATAACTTCAATGCCAATGTCGGCGCTGATGTTTTCCAGGACTCCGATATGTCCGGCACTGCCCTGGAGATTAACTGGGATATCTCCAACTATACTGTAACCTCGATTACCGCCGTGCAGAGCTGGAAGATTCACAGCAATGTTGATGTGGATGGCGCACCCCTGAACTGGCTGGACCTGAATGAGGGTAAGTCCAAGCAGGATCAATTCAGTCAGGAACTGCGGCTGGCATCCCCGGCGGAGGACACCCTTAATTATGTAATCGGAGCTTACTTTTTCGACCAGAAGCTGGACCGCGATTTCACCCGCCAGCTCTATATTGCCCAGCCCAATCCGGATACCGGGTCGCCCGGTACAAGTTTTACCGGTGACTTCACTTCGACAACGAAGACCACAAACTACGCTTTCTTCGGCCAGTTTACCTACGATTTGACGACCGACTTCCGGCTCATCGCCGGCGCCCGCTATACCCACGACAAACTCGAGTTCGATTTCGAGCGAACCGGCCAGGTGCTGCAGGGCGGCGCGCTTATCCCACCCCAACCGTATTTTGAGGATGACACCAGCGACGATGATACGACCTATAAGCTCGGTGCCCAGTGGGATATCAGCGAGAACTATATGGCTTACGCCACCTGGAGTCAGGGATACAAGGCCGAGGCCTATAATATCGTCTTTGAGATGGCCCCTGGTACGCCGCCAGTGCCTGCGGAAACCAGTGAAGCTTACGAGATTGGCCTTAAGACTACGCTGTTTGATGACCGTTTGATTCTCAACACGTCGGCTTTTTACACCACTTTCCAGGACTTCCAGTCCCAGGCCCAGGACTCCACTACTGGCCAGTTCAGCCTGCTGAGTGTTGGCGACGTAGTTACATCCGGGGTTGAAGTCGACGTACTGGCCCGTCCGACAGCTAACTGGGATATCTTCGGAGGTTTCGCCTGGATCGATACCGAGATCAAGGACCTGGACAAGGCCCCATGTGCACCTGCCCAGAGAGTGGATCCGACGGGCGAGTGCGCCCTGTACGGCTACCATGACGTTCGTGGCGAAGGCATGCCTTATTCGCCCAAGTACAAGTTCAGCTTGTCGTCCCGGTACCTTGTACCGCTGGATATGTCATTCGACGTGGCGCTGACCGGGACTTATCGCTGGCAGGACGATGTCCTTTACTCCATCGACCAGGATAAAAACAAAATCCAGGAAGCCTATGGCGTGCTTGACCTGTCTATTGGTCTGGTCGACGACGCAGGACGGTATGAGATCAGTGTGTATGTCAACAACGCACTCGATGAGAACTATGCCAGCGCGATACTGCAGAACAATATCTTCAGCGCTGCGGTGACAGGCGCCCTGCCCTACGATCAATACCTGACCCGGGATTCGGAGCGCCGGGTTGGTCTGGAACTGCGATACTTCTGGATGTAGGCAGAAGGAAACGCTTGGTGGATAGTATCACTGGTGCGATTACGGTTCCCGGCCCGTGATGCCGGGCACAGGTTCCAGGCGGGTCCGTTGACGACATGTCGCATCGGGACATGAGGCGGCGCCAGTTACTGCGAAATATGGCAGTGCTGGGTGTTGGATTGCCGCTTGCGCCACGTTCAATACTGGCCGGGGAAACCCCTGCAGGCACAGGGGTAGAAGATCGAGCCGGCAGCCTGTTCGGCCACTGGATTGAGCGGGGCGGGCTGCCTGAATTTGTCTACGATGCCGATCACGCCAGGCTGGCTGCCGCCCTCTGGCAACCAGTGGATCGCCCACCAACCCGGCGTCACTTTCATGTGCTGGGTAACCGCGCCCTGCAGATGCAGGTATCAAATAACGGTGACATCGCGCTGTTCGATGAAAGCCAGGGTATGCGCTGGCTGATCTATGGAGATGACGCCCGCGGTTCAGGCCATTCCGTGATTACTGAAGCGGATGGCCTGGCCTGGGGCTCCAGCTATTCGCAGAGGCCTGCCGGCACAGTGCCACAGCGCATTTTTGGTTGTGCACAATTCACCGTGTTAGCCCGGCACCAGGGACTGCAACTGGAACGTGCGGTACTCTGTCCCGAGGGCGACGTACCGTGGGTACTGGTGCGCGTGAAGCTCGGCCTCGCAAAGGACCAAGCCACGCGGCAGGTTACCCATACAGAGCGCTGGGCCCTTCGGCCACGCTTTCTGCACACATTCCAACCCGAGCAGCAGCGGGATGCTGTTGCCGCAACTGTCGGCTATAGCGTTGACCGAATCGGGCGGAGGCTGGTCGCTCGTGAGCAGTTTGCCGAGGGAGCAGGGACGATCGGGGAGCCAGCCACTATCGTGCTCGAAGCACTCGGCTCCGCGGCGCGCAGCCAGGTGTTTAGCTCTACGACGCCCGAAAACGGCGATCACCCGGTGCTCGAAGCAGGCACCGAAGTACGCCTGGAACCCGGGGAAACCATTATCCTGTGGTACCGGATCGGACGGGAGGATGGCCAGCCCGTGCCCGATCCCGCAGGCCTGCATGAGCGCAGCCTTGCGTCCCTGCGCCGTCGCCTTCCCAGTGCGGAAACCCTAAGGACCAGTAAAGCGCGGCGCGAAATAACCTGGCATGGCGCCATGCTCAGCGGCGGTGCGAACCGGGATCTCCTTCTGGGCGGTCACACCCTCAACCAGTCGTCCATTTATGGTTTCGGGCTGGGCGCCAATGCGGCCGCCAGGGATGCGCTACAGCACGCGCTGCCGTTAGTCTACACGGAGCCGGACCTGGCGCTGTCCGTTTTGCGCAATACCTGTGCCTGGGGCAGCCCTGATGGAGACCTGCCCTATTGCCTCACCGGCACCAAGCAGCCTCTGGTTAACCTCCTGCGTCCGTCTGACCAGAACCTCTGGCTGTTCTGGCTTGCGAGCGAGTATGCGGCGGCGACCGGCGACCTGGCGGCGTTTAACCAGCCCCAGGCTTACCATCCTGCATATTCAGTGCCGGAGGTTACCCTTGCCGAGCATCTTGCCCGGCAGTTCGACTTTTTTGTGAACCAGGTAGGGCGCGGCGAGCGCAACCATGTGCGGCTGCTTAATGCGGACTGGAACGATATGGTCCTGGAAGACAGGCGGCTGGACAAGGAGCAGATGATTGCGCGCGGAAGCTCGGTGTTGAACTCCGCGATGGCCAGCTGGGTGATGTCGATCTTCGCTCCCCTGATGGAAAAGCTGGGTCGGCGCGAGCTTGCGTCGAGGGCGAGGGAACTGGCAGATGAGCTGCGCCAGCTGGTTGCGTCGAGCTGGAACGGCAA
The DNA here is from genome assembly GCA_029859085.1 of Gammaproteobacteria bacterium. Classification (GTDB taxonomy): domain Bacteria; phylum Pseudomonadota; class Gammaproteobacteria; order Pseudomonadales; family Halieaceae; genus JARRPM01. Next base: position 10,249 of record JAOUDU010000008.1, read on the forward strand.
GTGGTATGACCGGGCCTACGGCCCCGATGGCCTCGTGGTGGGCAGGGATCGATGCTGGCTGGAGGTACAACCCTGGGCAATTCTATGCGGGGCTGCCGATCAAGCGCGTTCCCGAGAGCTTATCGAGCTGATCAAGACCCGCCACTGCGCCGGTAGCCCACTGGGCGCGCGCATTGTGTGGCCCCCGGACCGGGAACATAATCGAGTGGGACAGGGAACCAACGGGGGTATCTGGTATTCCATCAACATGACCCTGGTCTGGGCGGCGGCCGGGGTGGACTTTAACTTTGCCTGGGAGCAGTGGCAGGCCATGTCTCTCGATAACCACAGCACGGCATTTCCCCATATCTGGGAAGGTACCCTCTCGGGCCCTGATGCGTGGAACGCACCGGAGGCCGATCGCCCTGGCCACACATGGACTACGCCCCTGTTTTCCATGCAAGCCTATCCGGTCAATAACATGCACAGCCATTCGCAGCCTTTACTGGGCTATTTGCGACTGCTCGGCATAGGACCGCAAGCCGATGGCAGCCTCGGCATACTGCCCGCTGGAGGACTTCCGGTGGGTAGCTTCAACAGCCAGGTACTGGCACTTGGCACTGACGGGCACGGTTGGTTGAAGCCGGTGAACGATATCACCTTGCGCGCCCCGCACGGTTTGGCAACGCGTGTTCGGGATTCCCTGACTTTCTAGGTGCCCCGAAAGTGGACTGGAACATTCCCGGCCAACGGGACTGGGGAATGGGTGAAAGAGTGGGTATGAACGACGAAAATCGTGAAAAGAAAGCCGGCGAACTGCTCGCCAGACTGTCCAATGAGGAAAAAGCGGCCCTGTGCACCGGCCTCACGTTCTGGGATTTGCATGGCATTGAACGGCTAGAGCTGCCATCGATCATGTTGACAGACGGTCCTCACGGACTACGCAAACAGGCGGGGGACAGCGAGCGCGCGGGTCTGGCCAACAGCGTCCCGGCAGTCTGCTTTCCCAGCGGGGCAGGACTAGCCAGCAGCTGGAATCGAAAGCTGTTGCAGGAGGTCGGTGTCGCATTGGGAGAAGAGTGCCTGCAGGAGCGCGTGAGTGTACTGCTTGGCCCCGGGGTCAACATCAAGCGCAGTCCGTTGTGCGGGCGTAATTTCGAATACTTTTCCGAAGACCCCTATTTGTCCGGTGAGCTGGCCAAATCGTGGATACAGGGCGTGCAAAGCCAGGGCGTTGGCACCAGCATCAAGCATTTCGCGGCCAACAACCAGGAAAGCCACCGCCTGGTCGTCGATACCATCGTCGACGAAAGGACACTCCGTGAAATCTATCTTCCCGGGTTTGAAATTGCGGTGAAGGGCGCGCAACCCTGGACCGTGATGTGCGCCTATAACTTACTTAATGGTACCTACCTGTCCGAAAACAGCCTGCTTCTGACGGACATACTTAAAAACGAGTGGGGCCACAGGGGCTTGGTAGTAACGGACTGGGGCGCGGCAAATGACAGGGTCAGGGGACTCGCCGCCGGCCTGGAGCTCGATATGCCCGGCAACGGTGGTGTTTTCACACCGGCCATCCTCGCGGCTATCGAATCGGGAGAACTCAGCCAGGGAATGCTGGATGCGGCTGCCGGTCGAGTTATACAGCTGCTGCTCAAGTCGAAGCCGGCGCTTGCAGGAGCTTTTCGTTACGATGAAACAGCGCATCACGCACTGGCCAGGCGGGCGGCAGAAGAAGCCTGCGTACTGCTGAAGAATGATGGCGCACTGTTGCCGCTTGCCACAACCGGCAGCATCGCCGTAATCGGCGAGATGGCCAGGCGACCACGCTACCAGGGCGCAGGCAGCTCCCAGATCACTCCCACCCGGGTCGACATTCCCCTGGACGAGATAGCCCGTTTCCTGCCCAATGGAACAGAGCCCAGGTTTGCCCCGGGCTACCGTCTCGCCGACGATATCGCCGATGCCGCACTGGTGCAGGAAGCACTGCAACTGGCCCGAGAGGTCGATACCGTGGTCGTATTTGCGGGTTTGCCTGAAGCCTACGAATCAGAGGGTTTTGATCGCGATCACTTGCGCCTGCCGGCAGCCCAGCTTGAGCTGGTCCAGCGGCTTGCGGAGGTGGCGGGGAGGCTCGTTCTTGTCCTGCAGAATGGCTCACCCGTAGAAATGCCGTTCAAGGATAGCGTACCGGCCATCCTCGAAGCATACCTTGGCGGGCAGGGCGGTGGTTCGGCTGTTGCCCGTGTACTGTTCGGCGAGGTGAACCCGGGGGGTAGGCTGGCAGAGACCTTTCCCCTGCAGCTGGAGGATACACCCTGCCACGACTGGTTCCCCGGCGCGCCAAGGCAGGTCCAGTACAGGGAGGGTATCTGGGTCGGCTATCGTTACTATTGCAGCGCGAATATACCTGTTGCCTTCCCTTTCGGGCACGGTCTTTCGTATACCACATTCGAGTACCTGAACTTACGCGTTGCAGGCAGCATGGGTGATAGCGACGGCTATAATAGCGGCAGCCTGGAGGACTGGAGCGGGCTCATTGTCGAGTGCGAGATCCGGAATGTGGGAGCCATCGCGGGGTGGGAGGTCGCGCAGCTTTATATCCACGACGTGGACCGCAGGGTACACCGTCCACGACGTGAGCTAAAGGGCTTCGACAAGCTCTGGCTGGAACCGGGAGAAACCAGGACGGTGCGATTCGATATCGGCCGCCGGTCGTTCGCCTACTGGGATCATGTCGGTCACCGATGGCTGGTGCCTGCAGGTAAATTCGAATTCGAAATCGGCGCATCTTCCGAGGATATTCGTCTGTCATATGCCATTAGTCTGGACTCGAGCGATAATCCACCCGCCATCGCCGCCGACCTGCGTCCATATTTCGAGCCGGGCCCGCGCGCATTTGACGACAAGGCTTTCACGGCTCTAATCGGTCACGAATTGCCGCCAGTTCGGGCTCTGAAACCCTACCACCTGAACTCCACTCTGGGCGAAGCCAGTCCAACACTGGTGGGCAGGCTGCTCATGGCCCGGGTTAAGAAAACGACGTACGCCATGGTCGGCCAGGAGATTGACGAAAAAGCCAGGAGGATGGTGGACGCTATCGTGCGGGAAATGCCACTGCGCAGCCTTGTTATACTGTCCGGCGGCAAGGTCGACTTCAGGACCATGGCAGTGCTGATTCACTTGATGAATCGGCGCTTTGTCATGGCAATACGCGCCGTCATGGCGGGCAAACAGGAAGGCGAGCGGCGGCATATTATGTCTGAGGGAGACCGGCTTGTCGGATAATTACAGCGAGCACCTGGGCAATGGCATAACCTGCATCGACGCCGGCTATATCCGGCCAGGCATGGCCTGCTTTTATCTGCTTCGGCAGGGTGATGAGTGCGCCATTATCGATACAGGTATATCCCACAGCGTTGTCCACCTTGAGCAGGTGATGACGACACAGGGCATCTCACCTGAACAGGTAAGGTATATCATCCCTACTCATATACACCTGGATCACGCCGGCGGTGCAGGGACCATGATGCGTCGCTTTGACCAGGCGCAATTACTCGTTCACCCGCGGGGCGCCCGTCACCTTGTAGACCCTGAACGCCTGTTGGCGAGTACGCAATCGGTCTATGGCGTGGATCGCTTTCGCGAGCTTTATGGTGAAATAGTTCCTGTAGAGGCCGACCGCGTGGTGCCAGTCGCGGATGGAGAAATCTTCAGGGTCAACGGACGGGCGCTGGAAATCCGCCACACCCGAGGTCATGCCGACCACCACGTCTGCGTCTGGGACGAATACAGCCGGGGCTGGTTCAGCGGCGACATGTTCGGTATCTCTTATCACTGGTTCCGTTTTCCAGCGGGCAGCTTTGTAATGCCCGCCACCACGCCAACGCAGTTCGACCCGGAGCAATACCTGCTATCGATCGACTTGCTGGAAAGTTATCGCCCACAGCGGATTTACCTCACACATTACGGTGAGCTGGAATACTCCGGCGAACTGGCAGCCTTGCTGGCCCGCCAGGTGCATGAGTACCCGCGGTTGTTGGGGGAACTCGCTGGCGACCACACCGCTATGCGCAATGCCATCTGCGATTACTCCATCGGATTGTTACGGCGCTTCGATACCGGACTGGAGAAAAATGAACTGGAAGAGTTACTCGCCTTCGACATCGATCTCAATGCCCGGGGTGTCGCCCTCTGGTTGCAGTCACAGCTAAAAGAGACACTGAGCTAGGCTATTTCCCTGTCGCGTGCCCGTGTTGTGAATGCCGGTATGTTTGTTTACAACCTGTTGGGCCCGGGACTGAAAAACGGCGCATCAAACGGGGTGCCAGTGGCTGAAGAAAACGGCGTGAACAGCATCGGCATGGGCTTCGATGAATGCCTCGTCAGTCACATTGATACCGTGCGCCTGGCGCACCTCAGCTGCCAGCAAAAAGGGTGATTGAGCAGCGGCGGTGAACATGTAAATGTAGGAGTGATAAGGTATATCCAGAGCAATTCCATCCGCGACTAGTCGCTCAAAACTCTGCTTGAGCAACTCGTGGTCCGGCTTGATGAACTTCCGCACCGCCCAACGCAGGCGACCTGAATCGCGGATGGACTCCTGCACCATTATCCTGGCGTGGGCAGGATGCTGTGCACAATAGCGCACATAGCGCCGAAGCCATATCTTTGAGCGCTCATGAGCGGGGAGTTCGGACTCATGTGGCGACATCTGCATCTTTTCGTGCAGGCGCTCAAACAAAAACTCAACTGCCGCTTTCCAAAGGCCGTCCTTGTCCTTGAAGTAATACCCCACAAGGCCGTGTTTCACCCCGGCGTCGGACGCTATTTGCCTGATTCCAGCGCCTTCGAATCCCCGCTCGGCAAACGTGTTCAGAGCACTCTGTAGGATTCGCAAGCGGGTAGCTGCCTTTTGCTCATCGCGGGTCATTCCCAGCCCCGTGTGTTGACTTCCATTTCCCGGACTTTGGACTGGAACGCTGAGCGCAGGCGTTGCAGTTCCTCCGGGTAGCGGTCAGAGGTGTCATAGGATTCACGGGGATCCTGCTGCAAGTCAAACAACCATTCCTTTTGCCCTACGGGAATGCCCATGGGCCAGTTGTCAGTACTGTAAAACACTGGCGCGGGCCCCCGGTACTTGAACCGCTGGTCGCGAACAGCGAATAGCCTTTTTCCATCGTAGTAGTACAGATACTCATGGGGCGAGACCGCACCCCGGGTAAGAACGTCGAGGATGCTGCGTCCATCCATCACACGATCGGATGGCGCCGGCAGGTCGAGCACATCCAGGATAGTCGGGAGTAAATCCGTTCCCATCGCCATTGCAGGCTCTGTCCTGCCGCCCGTAATCACGCCTGGCCAATAGGCGATAAAGGGTACACGCATGCCGCCTTCGAAGGTATTTCCCTTGCGTCCCCTGTGGTTGCCCGCATCTCCCAGAAACCACGGGCCATTGTCTGAAGAGATTATAATCAGGGTGTTCTCCAGGTTACCCGTCCGCTCCAGTGTTGCGATGATTTCACCGACACTGTCATCCAGTTCCTCAAGGACGTCGCCGAACAGCCCTGCATCAGACTTACCGCTTCGTTCCTGGCGCACCGACAGCGGATCGTGCGGGAAGTTGTGCGCGAAGTACAGGAAGAACCGATCATTCGCATGTTTCTGGATAAAGCCGACAGCTTCTTTCGTGTAGGTCTCATTAAGGTAACGCTGGTCCACCGGAGGATCCATAGCGATGGTGGTATCGCGATACAGTGCAAACGGAGCCATGTCATTGCTGTAAAGCGCGCCGAAAAAACTGTCAAAGCCCATGTCGTTGGGCAGGGAAGGGCTACGATCCCCCAGGTGCCACTTGCCCACCATACCAGTTGCGTAGCCGGCAGCCCGGAGCACGTCCGGCAGGGTAATTTCCTCGGAGGGGAGGCGAACATTCGCCTTGGGGTTCATAATGATGCTGGCGATGAATTCCGTGGGACTGCCGGTAGGATATACCACGTCGGGAAGGCCTGCCCGCGGGGCCAGGCGACCCGTCAGGAAGCCGGCTCGTGAAGGCGTGCATACAGGCGCTGGCGAATGGAAATCGCTGAGCATGACCCCTTCACGTGCCAGGCGGTCGATGTTCGGGGTTTTGATCATGTCGCTGCCAACGGCCCCAGCCCCAATGTCAGCGTAGCCCATGTCGTCGTAGAGGATGAAGACTATATTGGGACCGGCCAGTCCGGCCGCTTCACTTTTGTGTATTGCATCGAGGTAGGCTGTCTTGTTTGCGAGTCGCGCACTGTCATCTTCCTGGCCGAAGGTTGCCACCCGATATGCGACGAACAGCGCCAGCAGAAGTGCGAGGAATAGCAGGCTGCCCAGCAGTGACCTCAGTCGCTTCCAGAAGAATGAAATAAGTCCCATATGAAACTCCCTCGGGCCGGGTCATTTAGAAATTTTTGTTCAACCAGCTTTTCAAGCTGCCTTGCCGCTTACGCGTGAATCGTGCGCCGCAAGGCGATTTCGTGCAAATTAACACAATCGCGGCTTACCGAGAACTCAAGCCTCTACCTGTGTTGGGGTGGAGGGGGCCACCCCCAACGGACTTTGAATTTGGATTCGTTCCGATCTTGACCGGTAAAACCAATCGCGGCTTGAATTGCGAATTCGCCAGGGACACCTTCCTGGCACAGCATTTTCCATAGGTTTGATTTGTCAGCACAACACTGAGACCCGGCCTCCAAAGGCCCTGATTTCCTGCCAGCCCAGATTTCCATAAGGTTTAAACGATCAATCCCTCAATAAAAACCGCCTTGTTCAGTAAGTCAGAGCCTCTATAGTGGTCGCCGTGAACACATTTTAATTCATCCAGCGCAAAGAGAATCCCTTATGAACACAAACAAACAGTCACACCAAGACCCGGCACAGGCAGCGTCCCTTTCAGCGGGTCAGCGTTTCGGTCGATGGCTAGAGGATCCCATGGGAGGCGTTGTTGCCGCCTCGATAGCTACTATCGGCTCGTTTGGCGTCGTACTCTCCGGCATCTGGGCGATCAACGTGGTTTTGGCAAATTAACCAGGCCAGGCCGCGGAAATCCAGCCTTGCGGTCTCAGGCCACCGCCCTGACCAGTCAACAAACGCTATTATCCAGGTATCCCGATGATACTGCGTGCCGTTGAGTTTAAAGAAGAGATCGTCAAAGAGGAAATTGTCGCCATAGTCCTGGTGTTCCCGCTTCAATCAATCTGTAGAGACTGCGCTTGCTGATATGCTACCAATCCCTGCAGATTGACTTGTAAGAACCGCAGCCATACGTCATGACCCTTTAATGGGCGGCAGCCCTGCCTCCGCACGTACTTCGTCCATGGCCTTGCGCAGCTGAGTGGCCCAGCGTCTGAACATCCTGTCTGCCTCGGCTCGATTGGTTACACTGTTGGCCCACCGAGCAACCCCATAATCGCGCGCCTTTCGTCGGTCTACCAGACGCGCCAAAATCT
>JAOUDU010000339.1 GCA_029859085.1 Gammaproteobacteria bacterium
TACCAGTTCCGCCTGGATACCCTGCTGCCGCAGCCTGGCGTAAAGCTCGGCGGCTTCCTTGCGCTCCATATTGCGGCGCAGCACCACCGGGTCGCCGCAGAACAGGCGCTGCAGCTGCGCGGGGTCTTCTATCGCAAGAATCGCCGCCAGGCTGGCTTTTACCTGCTCCGGATCGTGGCCCTCGAGAATTTCTCCCCTGAACGTGAGATTGAACCTGTTCACGCGAGTTTTTGTCGCCCCTGTTTCAGGTGTTTATTGTTTGACCCGAAATTTACGGGTTTTCAGGTTTTTTTGCCAATACCCGCGCCGGCATCGACGAAATCAAAATCCAGACCCGCGTTCGCGGCCAGTCGCTGTTGCAGCTGGCTGCCCATGGCGGCGGCGGGTGTCCAGAAGCCGCCCCCGGTCGCCGGTGTGTCGAGGGCGAGGCAGAGCGCAGCTTCCCCCAGCATTTTTGCAGTGGAGCCGTAACCCGGGTCCATGTCACCGCACACTTTCAGGCGCAGGTCCCTGCTCCTGTCAGTGGGATGTATGCCGTGGAAAAACACCTCCCAGTAGCCGTTCTCCCGCTGGCGCCGGGAGGGTCCGTCCCCCGGGGCAGGCATCAGCTTGCCCGCCAGTTTGCGGGCGGTGCCGGACCCCAGCGCGAGCATGCCGGCGCCGGCGCCCACCGCGGCAAGGGTGGCCGCGGCGCGGGAGCGGTTGAGCACGGCCTCATCGTATTGGAAGTCCCTGCCCCAGGGGAAACCCAGCAGGGCGTTGCTGCGCCGCACCACCCGGGTGTTGACCGCCGCCATCAGGAAGGGCGAGGTCCACTGCCCGAAGTCCGGGTCGAAGCGGGCGTCGGCCTGGTCCGGGCCATCCGGCCCTGCGGGTGTTCCCGGCGGGTTGAGGGCATAGGGGTTCTCCATCACCGCCCGGATGGACGGGTCGTGCTGCATTTCCTCCAGCATGTTGAGCATGCTGGCGATGGTGCCGCCGCTGGCGCCGCCCCGGGTGCGGCCCACCCGGGTCTTGACCCGCCGGGCAGCGACGCCGTGGCGTTCCAGCATCGCCTGCTGCAGGTGCCAGTTGCCGATGTCGAAGGGGATGGAGTCATACCCGCAGGTGTGGACAATACGCGCCCCGGAGGCCTCGGCTGCGCCCTGGTAAGTGGGGATGACCCGCGCCATCCACTGCACTTCCCCGGTCAGGTCGCAGTAGTCAGTTCCCGCCTCGGTGCAGGCGGCCACCAGCGCCGTGCCGTAGCGGGCGTAGGGCCCCACGGTGCTGCATATCACCCGGGTGCGTGCGACCAGGGCGGCCAGGCTCGCCGGGTCGCCGCTGTCGGCAATCAGTATCGGCAGTGCCTTGCGCTTGCCCCCGGGCAGGATTTCATCGCGCACCTGCTCCAGCTTCTCGCGGTTGCGCCCGGCGATGGCCCAGCGCAGATCCCCCCCGGCGCCGTGGGTTTGCGCCAGGTAATCGGCGACCAGGTGGCCGGTGAAGCCGCTGGCGCCCCAGACCACCACATCGAATTCGCGTTGCTTTGCCATGGACTGTTTCCTCAGTGGATCCCGTGCATCATCTTTTTCAATACCGGGGTGATAAGCAGAAGCCCGGCGGCCACGCCCAGGCCGGTGTAACACAAATCGCTGAACAGTTCGGTGTAAGCTGCCAGCGCGGCGCCGATATCCGTCGCTGTGCCCGCGACGGTTTCGACAGCCGCCAGCTTGGCGAGCTGGGCGGCGACGAACTCCGAGTATGCGGTGGCCAGGAACCAGGAGCCCATCATCACGCCGACCACGCTGGGCACCGCCAGTTTGGTGACGGCGGAGAGGCCGACCGGCGACAGGCACAGTTCGCCCGTGGTGTGCAGCAGGTAGGCCAGGACCATCCAGTAGCCGGCGACCAGGCCGGCCTCGTCGGGAGTGGCGGCGCCGACCACGAGGGCGCCGAAGCCGAGCCCGGCCTGGGCGATGCCCAGGGCGAATTTTACCGGGGTGGACGGTTCGCGCCCGCGCCGTCCCAGCGCCGTCCACAGCCACGCAAACAGCGGGGCGAACACAAAGATGAAAAACGCGTTCATCGCGCCGAACTGCGAGGCCGTGAGCTCAAAACCGAGGATATTGCGATCCATCACCCGGTCGGCGTACAGGGTCATGGAGGCGGCGCTCTGTTCAAACAGCGCCCAGAACACCACGGTGGACATGGTCAGTATCATCAGCACCAGCATGCGACTGCGCTCTACCGGGTTGCACCGGGTGGCGATAAACCAGCCCAGCCCCAGCAGTACCGCCACCGCCATGATGTTGAGCAGGTTGCCGACCGCGCCATGGAACTGCAGCATCTGCCAGGCCGCGCCCACCGCCAGCAGCCCGCACAGGTAGATGGTCAATTCCTTGCTGATGCCCAGCGGCGACCGCTGTCGCAGCAGTGCCGGGTCCCGGGGTTCCGCCTGGCCGTGCAGGTGGCGCTGCCCGTGCAGGAAGGTGGCCAGGCCCACCAGCATGCCCAGCCCGGCGGCGCCGAAACCATAGCGCCAGCCGAAAGTTTCCCCGAGGTAGCCACACAGCAGGGTGGCGGCAAACGCGCCGAGGTTGATGCCCATGTAAAAAATGGTGAATCCCGCGTCCCGGCGCGGGTCATCCCGGCTGTAAAGCCGGCCGACGATGGTGGAGATATTCGGCTTGAGAAACCCCACGCCGATAACAATCAGCGCCAGGGACAGGTAAAACACCTGCAGCGCGCCCTCATCCCGCAGGATCCGGCCACCCGCGCTGCGGGCCTGTTCCCCCTCCACGGCCATGCCGCAGTGGCCCAGCACCAGCAGCAGCCCGCCAAAAACCACGGCCTTGCGCATGCCGAGGTAGCGGTCCGCCAGCAGGCCGCCGATCACCGGCATCGCGTAGACCAGGGCCGCATAGCTGCCCAGCACCTCCAGGCCGTTGCTGTCGCTGAACAGGTGGTACTTGGTAAGGTACAGCAACAGCAGGTATTTCATGCCATAAAAGGAAAACCGCTCCCACAGCTCGGTGGCGAAGCACACCAGCAGGCCGCGCGGGTGCCCGAAAAAACCTGTGTCCGTGGCCGGATCGAAAGCCGGGTCGAAAGCCGGGCCATTTGAGGGAAAGCTGACTTCCGCCATGTTATCGTGCTGCCGCGCAAGCGGCTCCAGTCGGGATGCGAGCCAGCCATTATAGGGACTTAGCGCGGCCGTGGGCACGCTTCAACGGCTAATATCGGCTGTTAAATTTTCGCTGGTCGAAATCCCTGCGGAAAATGTGCGTCAGTCTGCATACCACTATCGTGTTACTGGCCCTTGCCGGTACAGCGGGTTATCCTTGCGCGCTCGCGAAAGGAGCTCTGGCGCTGTGCCACCGGGAAACAGGGATTTCACCACATCAGGATATGCTCGCACTGCCGTCACCCGCGTCGTGTCACTGTTGGTGCTGGGCCTGCTGGCGGCCTGTGGCGGCCCGCCCTGGAACAACCCCAACCCGCAGTTCGATGACGACCTCGTCACCTACCAGTCGGTGATGAGCCCCCTGCCGCCCAAGCACCTGGACCCCGCCACCTCCTACGCCTCGGATGAGAGCCTGTTCATCGACCAGATCTATGAGCCGCCGATGGGCTACCATTATCTCAAGCGCCCCTATGAGCTGCTGCCGCTGGCGCTGGAGTCGGCCCCCCGGCTGACTTTCCTCGATGCCGATGGCAACGAAGTGGGGGAGGACGACGAATCCCTGGCGTTCACCCGGTACACCATGAGGGTCCGCGCCGATGAGCGCTACCAGCCGCATCCGGCTTTCGCACTGGATGAGGCGGGCCAGCCACGCTACGTTTTCGCCAGCGCCGATGAGGGCCAGCGATACCAGCAGATACCGGACTTCCCGGAGACCGGGAGCAGGCCTGTTCGGGCCAACGATTTTGTCTACGCGGTGAAGCGCCTGGCCGACCCGCAGATCGCCTCGCCCATGCTGGGCTTCATGTCCCACTATATCGTCGGCATGAAAGAGTTCTCGGAGGAGGTGGGGAAAATCCCCCGCCCGGGCTGGCTCAACCTTGACGACTACACTATGAGCGGGCTTGCGGTTCTGGACGAACGCACCTTCACGATTACGATCAAGGGGCGTTATCCCCAGTTCGTGTACTGGCTGACCATGCATTTTTTCTCGCCGGTCGCCCCGGAAGTCGACCGTTTCTACCACAACCCCGGGTTTGCCCGGCGCAACCTCACCCTCGACTGGTGGCCCGTGGGCGCAGGCCCCTTCATGATGGTCAAAAACGACCCCAACAGCGAGATCGTGCTGGAGCGCAATCCCAATTTCCGCCCGGAGTTCTATCCCGATGAGGGCGAGCCGGGCGACCGGGAGGCGGAATGCT
>JAOUDU010000340.1 GCA_029859085.1 Gammaproteobacteria bacterium
TCTGTTGCTACCCTTGAGGCGCTAACCCGGGCGGGCTATTGCCTGCCACGTTGTGTGGCGGGCGACCATGCCTTAAAGTTGGCTCAATAGCGTCAGGGCTGCCTTTAAGGAAGAAAGTAACGATGGCTGATCATAAGCGGGGAATATCGGACGAGTGGTTCGAGCAGTGGCCCCAAACTGATTCTTACACGGCATCCGATGGCCACGCCAATCGTATACCGCTGCGCCTGACCAGCACCAATGTCATCGTTTATGGCAGCGCGAAACTTTCCGAAGTACTCAAAGAGTTCGAACACGAGGACTATCGTCCAGTCACCGTGGCTGGTGATGTTCCAGTGCAACTGTGGTGCAATAACTTTACCGATACCGATTGTGGGCCGGTGGATCGGGTAAATCCGTATATAGAAACCTGGTATTCGTTCCCTGTTACCCCCAAGTCGGCGCCACTGGACCTTCCTTACGAAAGCCCCTTTTCCTACAATGTGCAGGCTCCGGAAGCCCTGGTCTGGTGTCATCGGGTATTGTGCGGACCCGCCAGGGATGGCTACGCGCTGGGTGCGATCGCCGCCATTGCGGGCGGTCGCGAAGTCTGGGGCTTTCCCAAGCACCCCGCGCTGGCTGATCTCAGTTTCGAGTATCCCGATCGCGAGACGGTCGCGTTCCTGGGGTCGCACCAGGGGCACAGGGTCATTTCGCTGAGCGTGAAGCGGCCCGAATGTGTGCAAGGCCATGTCACGATAGCCCTGGACGAGCGCACCGCACCCGACACCTGCATTACACCCAGACAAAACCCATGGAAGGCGACGTTCGTTGCCAAGCAAACGCGGTACGGCCAGGCATTTGCGGCTACGATGCACCTCTCACCCTGGGATGAGGCGACTGATTCGCTGACGATCTACGGCGAGGAAGAATATTTCGGCGCGTTACTAAAAAGCTGGGAGTTCACGCCCGCCCTTAAAATGCACTGCCCCGACCTGCGGATCGTGGCGTTCAAGCCCGCGGGCTGGGCTGAATGAATCTCCTCAACGAGTTATCTCACAGGGCTGCGCCTTTTTGCCCAATGGGTCCCCAGGCCAACAGCGAGGCGTCGTCGGCAAAGGTGCTTTTTACCAGGTCGATGCCGGCTGAATTGGCGACCTCTTTGTATTGCATCCATGACATTACCGCCGCAATGGGTGTGCCGGGCCCTTCATCAAATTGTATTGGGCCGTACAGGTTGGCCGTATAAACGAGGTCGTCTTCGCCCACCCGTTGGGTAGCTTCATGCCGGGCGCCGGCGGGTTCATAAAACCATACCCCCGGCCCATAACCCTCCGGCGGCCCGGCGCGGTAGCCAATCCGCCCGCTCAGTACCATAAAGTCGGCAGCAGCCAGATGATAGTGTGGCCCGGCGACGCCGTTGTGACGCACTATCAGCGACGTAATCCCGGTTTCCTCGCTCACGCGCAGTACCTTCAGGCCCACGTCCGGGACATTCGGGTCGATGACCCAGGGCACGGAGCGGGTGTCAATGAAATGCGGATGCACGGCCCGGCCAGGGTCGGCGGCGATACCCTCGGCAGCCACCACCAGTGCCTCACCATTACTCCCGTTTATGGCCAGGGGCTCAGCCGGGCCCCGATACGCCGGTGGGCGCTCCTGCATGCACTCGGCCAGGGTGTTTGGCACCAGCGTGATACCGCGCTCGCGGGCGGCGGCCATGATGTCCAGGCTTGTAAGCAGGCCGGCGACGCTCTTGCCGTCGCTCTCGAGAAACGCCACTGGCCCGTAGAAGTTGGCCAGGAACTCGGTGTCCTCGGTCGCCAACAGGCGCTCGATCCTCGCGTTCGCAGGTACGTAGCCCCAGGTCCCGGGCCCCAGGTGGCCGGCCAGCGGCCCCTCGGGATAGCTTATGGCCCCCGATAGCACAATCAGGTCCATCGCCCCGAGGTAGACAAGGCCGGAAAGTTCGGTGCCCCGCCGCAGCTTGACCACCACGGTGAACATGCTCGTTTCCACGCTGGCCCGCAGGGGCTTGATAGCCATCCCGGGTGCCATCGGCAAATCGATCCAGGGGAGTGTGTTGGTATCGATTCCGCCCTCGATGCCGGTAGGCCTGAATTCGGGGTTATAGCCTGGGTTCATGGATTGCTCCTCCTGGTCAACTACGTGGCAGCTGCATCAAAACGCTATTGATAACTCCGCCATCAACCGTGATGTTTTCGCCGCTGATGTATTTGGCTTTATCCGAGGCGAGAAACAGGGCGCAGTCGGCCACATCATCGGCACTACCAAGTCGCTTCAAGGGCACTGCACTGGAGCGCAGGTCGCGAACATCCGGGTTTTCGAAAAAAGGGGCCTGCATACCCGCATCGATAAATCCGGGAGCGATAGTGTTGACTCGAATATTGTAGACCCCCCACTCCATCGACATTTGTTTCGATAAAGCAATAACCCCGGCTTTGGCCGTGGCGTAGGCGCCACACTGGGTCGACGGGTTGATACCATTGATTGACGACATATTGATGATGCAACCTCCACCGGCATTCTTCATCCTGCGGGCGGCGATTTGGGCCACCAGGAACACACTGGTCAAATTGACATCGAGAACGCGTCGAAAATCTTCGGGACTGTGGTCGAGTAACGGACCGGTGCGGAGGATACCGGCGTTATTGACCAGTACATCCGGAGTCTCCCCAAAGTCGTCAAAGGCTCTTTCCACTGACGGGAGGTCAGTCACATCGGCTTGCAAAGCCATGCCGCCAATACTCTCCGCGACCAATTGCGCCTGCTCGAGCCGCAGATCCAACACCCCGACCTTGTAACCTGCCCGGGCGGCGTGCTCCGCGATGCATTTACCGAGACCGCTGGCAGCTCCGGTAACGATCATTGTAGGCATACTATCCCCCCGATTTTTTTATTCCACGAGCCCGCCCAATTCACCGGGCGCCAATGCAGCGAGGCAGAAAACACTATTTTCTTCTGCCCTGCACAAACTCGTAATTCAGTATCCGGTCCCCGTAGTGGCTGACGCGCCAGCCGGGTGGGTCACCCCTTACCGGTGTTATCGGTCCTGTCGGCTGGGCAACGCCACCAATGTAAACCTGCTTTATCCGCGCGGATTCGCCCAGGATAGTCACGTCAGCGACCGGATCCCCGTCCACAACGATAATATCTGCCAGGCGCCCCGCCTCGATTGCACCCGTTTCTCCCTGGAGCCGCAGTGCGACGGCATTGTCGCTGGTTGCCGCCTTGATTGCCTCGAGTGACGTCAGGCCGAGCTCTTTTACAAAGACTTCCAGCTCGCGATAGTGCCATTCGCCGTAGGGAGTTATGGAAAACCCGCTTTCGGTACCGCAAAGCAATGGAATGCCGGCATCGAATGCGCGCCTGAGCATCACCGCGCTGTCGGAAATTTCCCGCCTGAACAGCGCCTGCACCGAAGGCGAGGCGCCAACCTCCTCGCCATAATCTGCCAGGTTTGCCTGGAAGGCAAAGGTCGGTACTATCGGCACGCCCGCTTCTATCACTGCCTCGAGCGCCGCTTCGTCCATATAGGTAGCGTGCAGTATCAGGTCAAAGCCGGCTCTTGCCGCATCCCGAATACTGCTTGCCCCCCGGCAATGGCCGGTTACAGGTGTTCCCAGTTCATGCGCGGTATCTGCGACCAGTCTGAGCTCGTCGTAACTCCACACCTGCAACTCGCCCTGGCATCGCATACGCGGTGCCAGGCCCGTGACGTGGACCTTGATCCAGTCAACGCCATTTTTCACCTGCCGCCGGACTTCCGCTACGATTTCATCCCGACTGGCGACAATTTTCCCATACCCGCGCCGGCCCTCGTCGGGCAGGAGACGCCCGGCCGTGCCACCCACTGAGGTAAGCAGCGCATTACCGCCGACAGACATGCGGGGACCGTGAATGATGCCGGCCTCGATCGCGTCCCTTAAATCGATGCCGATTTCGCCAAGGGAGTCAGGGTCCATAAAACCGGTTACACCGGCACGCAGTAACTTTTGCACATTGCGCGCTGCAATGATGGCAGCCAGGCCCTCGCGACGGTGAAAAAACAACTCATCGTTCGAGCTCGGCTCGTCAAAGCTGATATGGCAATGTGAGTCGATCAGCCCGGGCATGATCGTCATGCCACCGACATCGATGCGATGAACCGACTCCGGCAAATCGATCGCGTCCGCTGCAGTAAATACTCGACTTATCCGGCCCGCTTCCACCAGTACGCTGCCGTGAAAGGGTTCATTGCCAAGACCATCTATTATGCGCCCGTTGCCGAGCAGGAAGTCGGTGTTGGAGTCAGACATTTTCAGGTCTCCCGCGATACCGGTTCATTATGAGGCTCTTAACAGCCGCCTGGCG
>JAOUDU010000341.1 GCA_029859085.1 Gammaproteobacteria bacterium
TACCGCCAGCGCCTTGATATCCCCGCGCTTGGGTTTCTCGGAGGGGGTGAGGGGCAGGGCGTCGACAAAGGCGATATAGCCGGGAATCTTGAAATACGCGAGGGTTTCCAGGGACCGCCGGGCGATGTCCGTCGCGGTTTGCAGGTCCCTGGCTGCGCCCTTGGCCGGGATGATACAGGCCATCACCTCGTCGCCGCGGATATCGTCCGGCACCGGGCATACGACCGCCATCGCGATCGCGGCATCCCCGCCCAGGGCCGCCTCCACCTCCAGCGCGGAGATATTCTCGCCGGAGCGGCGAATGACGTTCTTGCGCCGGTCGACGAAATACATCGCCCCCGCCTCATCCTGGCGCACCACATCCCCGGTGTGGAACCAGCCCTGCTCCCAGGCTTCCGCGGTCGCCTCCGGGTTTTTCAGGTAGCCGCTGAAGAAGCCGCGGCGGGGCTCCTCCCCGCGGTGGCGCAGCAGCAGCTCGCCGGGTTCGCCGGTGGCAACCGTATTGCCCCCTTCATCGACCAGCCTGGTCTCCAGGTGGTCCGGGGGGACTCCGAAGCAGCAGCTGCCCACGTGGCGCGGTTCCAGGTTGGCTATGACAGCGCCGTGGTTGCCGGTCTCAGTCATGCCCCAGGCCTCTACCAGCGGAAAGCCGAAGCGCTGTTCGAATGCCGCGTGGTGTTTTGGATTGACCCCGGCGCCGAAGGCGAATTTGACCTGGCCGGAAAAATCGTCGCCGCCGGGGCCCGGCTGCGGCTCCATGCCCAGCAGCATGGCGGGCATCACGCCCAGGTAGTGGACGATGCTCGCCCGGGAATCCCGCACGGTCTGCCACCAGCTGCGCGGGTGGAAGCGATCGAGCTGGATCAGGCAGCCTCCCGTCATGATCATCGCGATCGTCGAGCAGGCCATCGCATTCATATGCACCAGGGGCAGTGGCGTCGCCAGGCGCTCGCGCCCGGGCTCCATCGCGCACAGCCCGCCCAGCTCGACATAGCGGCGGCCGCTCAGCAGGAAGTATTCGTTGCCCAGGATGCAGCCCTTGGGTTTGCCGGTGCTGCCGGAGGTATACAGCACCGCGCATTCACGCTGGAGGCCGGCGTCGGTGCCCGGGTCCGCGGCGGCGCCGGGTGCGCACAGCCGCTCCATGTCGGTCGTGGACTGGTAGCGGGTAGTCTTCGCCAGCAGGGGCTTCAGGGCTGCGAGTTTCTCCGCCAGGTCGGGCAGGTACAGCAGTACTGAGGCCTCGCTGTGGTTGATGATGTAGGCCTGTTCTTCCGGCGCCATCTCGTCATTGATCGGCACGACGCTGGCACCGAGGCCGTTCAGCGCAATCCAGTGCAGCAGGAATTCGGCGCGGTTTTGCAGCAGCAGGGCCACCCGGTGACCGACACCGTAGCCGGCGCGCAGGTACTGTGCCTGCAGCTGCTCGATGGCAGCCAGCGCCTGGCCGTAGCTCAACTCTATGCAGGTGTCGCTGTAGTGTCCCGCGGCGGCCAGCGGAATATGCAGGAAGTCACTGCCGGGGTACTGCTCCGCGGTGTCGCGGAAGCACTGGTATACGCTCTCCACGGTCTTACTTGACCGCAATGGCTTCAATTTCCACCATCGCTTCTTCTTCCATCAGCGCGACCACCTGGACCACCGCCATCGCGGGAAAATTGCGCCCGATCACCTCGCGGTAGGCTGCGCCAATGCCGGCCAGGTTGTCCGTGTAGGCTTTTTTGTCGGTTATGTACCAGGTCATCCGCACCAGGTGTTCCGGCCCGGCTCCCGCTTCGCGCAGCACGCAGAGAATATTCTCGAGGGTGGCGCGGACCTGCTTGACGAAATCCCGCCCCGGGAAGTTGCCGCCGGCGTCCCAGCCAACCATGCCGCCCGTATAGATCGTTTCACGACCGTCCGTGGCAATGCCGTTGGCATAGCCTTTGGGGCGCGGCCATCCCGCCGGTTGCAGGGTTCTATTCATAGCAGGACACCTTCTTTATGATGGGTATTGCAGAGTCAGCGTGCGAGCGCGGCAGAAAGTATTTTAAACCTAAAATACTTCCCCGGGCAACAGGGATTTTGCGCGCGTGGATCCGCTCAATAAAGTTCAGGGAACCCTGGCATTTGCCGTTGTCATTTAGCCGGCAAGCGGATAATATTTTAAAACTAAAATATAATGTGCCGGCACTGCGTCGGCACGAGGAGCAAGGGTATGAGCGACACAGTATTGGCTGATCTTGTGCAGGGACTCGCCGCGGGCAAGGTCCGGCTGGTGGACCTGACCGAAACCCTGCGGCCGGAGTATCCCACTATCCAGCTGCCGCCGGAATTCGGCCAGGCCTGGGGTTTCAGCAAGGAAACCATCTCCCATTACGACGACAAGGGCCCCGGCTGGAGCTGGAGCAACTTCTCCATGAGCGAGCATACCGGCACCCATCTGGATGCCCCCGCCCACTGGGTGACGGGCAAGGACCTGCCCGGGGGCACCGTCGATACCATGCCGCTGCAGCAGATGATCGCCCCCGTGTGCGTTATCGACTGCAGCGCGCAGGTGGCGGCGGACAAGGGTTTTATCCTGACGAAATCCTTCCTGCTCGACTGGGAAAAAAGCCACGGCAGGATTCCCGCGGGCAGCTGGGTATTTTTGCGCTCGGATTGGCGTAAAGTCGCCGACCCGGACAACTACACCAATATGCAGGCGGACGGCGCCCACTCCCCCGGACCGGACAAGGAAGCGGTACTGTGGATGATCGAGGAGCGCGACGTGCTGGGCTTTGGCACCGAGTGCGTCGGCACCGACGCCGGCCAGGCCTTCGCGATGGACCCGGCCTATCCATGCCACCACTTCATGCACGGCAACGGCCGTTTGGGCCTGCAGTGCATGACCAACCTGGACCTGCTGCCCGCCACCGGGGCGGTGGTTATTTCCACCCCGCTGAAAATCATCGACGGTTCCGGCAGTCCGCTGCGCGTCGTGGCCCTGGTCGCCGGCTAGACCGGTCCCCGACAGTGGCAGAGCGCTCGTTTCGCAAGGAAGTCCAGCACCTCAAACTGGGTGAGGGGGAGGTATTCAGGGGCGAGGGCATCCTGGCCATTACCAAGGGGCTGTTGCAGTCGGGCGTCGCCTATGTCGGCGGTTACCAGGGCTCGCCGATTTCCCACCTTATGGATGTGCTGGCCGATGCCCAGGACATTCTCGCGGAACTGGGCGTGCACTTCGAACAGAGCGGCAGCGAGGCCACCGCGGCCAGCATGCTGGCCGCTTCCATCAACTACCCGCTGCGCGGCGCGGTGGCCTGGAAGTCCACGGTCGGTACCAATGTCGCCAGCGACGCGCTGGCGAACCTGGCTTCCAGCGGTGTCACCGGCGGCGCCATGGTGGTGGTGGGGGAGGACTACGGTGAAGGCTCCAGTATCATGCAGGAGCGCACCCACGCCTTTGCGATGAAGTCCCAGATGTGGCTGCTGGATCCCAGGCCCAACCTGCCGCACCTGGTGGACATGATCGAACACGGCTTCGCCCTTTCCGAAGCCAGTAATACACCCCTGTTCCTGATGGTGCGTATCCGCACCTGCCACGTGACCGGCGAGTTTATCGCCAGGGACAACGTGGCGCCGCAATACAACAGCACGCACCCGGTGCTGCCGGCGCGCCAGGCGGAACGTATTATTCTCCCGCCCCTCATCTTTGACCAGGAAAGGGACAAGGTGGCGCGGCGGCTGCCGGCGGCAATCGCCTACATCACCGAGCATAAGCTCAACGAGGTATTCGACGGCGAATACCAGGATGTGGGACTTATCCTGCAGGGCGGTCTGTATAACACCGCCATCCGCGCACTGGAGCGCCTGGGCCTGGCGGACGCTTTCGGCAACAGCAAGATTCCGCTGTACGTGATGAACGTCACCTATCCGCTGGTGCCCGCGGAACTGGTGCAGTTTTGTGCCGGCAAGCGCCACGTGCTGCTGGTGGAGGAGGGGCAACCCAACTACATAGAGCAGGAACTGAGCCTGGTGCTGCGCACCGCCGACCTGCAGACGGGATTGCACGGCAAGGACATCCTGCCGAAACAGGGCGAATTTACCGGCCAGGTGGCATTTGACGGGATTGCCGAGTTTCTGCGCCAGGCGCAACCGGCAGGCCTGTCCCTGGATGAATTGCAGCATCGCCGGCAACACGCCCTGTTTGCAACGCTGCCGGGCGAGCTGGCGGAACTGCTCAACCCGGAGGTTGTTGCGCGTCCGGCGGGCCTGTGTACCGGCTGCCCGGAGCGGCCCCTGTTCAGCGCCATCAAGCAGGTGCAGCAGGCCCAGGGCAGCGAGTTCCATATCTCCGCCGATATCGGCTGCCACTCGTTCGCGACG
>JAOUDU010000342.1 GCA_029859085.1 Gammaproteobacteria bacterium
CAAGGTGCCCCCTGGGGTCGATACCGGCGACCGCATCCGCCTCTCCGGGGAGGGTGAGGCCGGGCCTGAGGGCGGGCCGCCCGGTGACCTGTTCGTGCAGATGTCGGTCCGGGCCCACAACATCTTTGAGCGCGATGGCAAGAACCTCTACTGTGAAGTGCCAATTACCTTCGTGGATGCCGCCCTCGGCGGCGAGCTCGAGGTGCCTACCCTCGACGGCCGGGTGAAGCTGAAGATCCCGCCGGAGACCCAGACCGGCAAACTGTTCCGGCTGCGGGGCAAGGGCGTCAAGCCGGTGCGCGGTGGCGGCGTAGGGGACCTGTTGTGCCGGGCGGTGGTCGAGACGCCGGTAAACCTGAACAAGGAACAGAAAGCCCTGCTGGAGAAGTTCCAGCAGAGCCTGGGCAAGGGCGGGCACGCCCAGTCGCCGCGCCAGACCAGCTGGTTCGAGGGTGTGAAAAACTTTTTTGACGATATGAAAATATGACCACCAGAATCGGTATAACCGGCGCAGCCGGCCGTATGGGGCGCACCCTGGTGGAGGCCATCGCCCTCGCCGGGGGCGAACTGCAACTGACCGCGGCCATCGAGCGTCCCGAGAGCAGTTTCCTCGGCGCGGATTCCGGCGAGCTGGCCGGCCAGGGCCGCAACGGCGTGCCGGTGGTGGGGGCGCTGGCGGAGGTGATCGACCGGATCGACGTGCTGATCGATTTCACGGTGCCTGCAGCCACCGTGGCCAACGTGGCCGAGTGCGCGCGACACAACGTCGCCATCGTGATCGGCACCACCGGGTTTACCCCGGAACAGCAGGCGCATATCGACCGCGCGTCGGGCCAGGTCGCCATCTGCAAGGCGTCCAATTTCAGCACCGGGGTGAACCTGTGCTTCCAGTTGCTCGACATGGCCGCCCGGGTGCTGGGCGATGACGTGGATATCGAGGTATACGAGGCCCATCACCGCCACAAGATCGATGCCCCCTCGGGCACTGCCCTGAGCATGGGTCATGTGGTCGCCAATGCACTCGGGCGCGACCTGGACAAGGTGGCCGTCTACGGCAGGGAGGGGCAGACCGGCGCCCGCTCCCGCGAGACCATCGGCTTCGCCACCGTGCGCGCCGGCGACATCGTGGGCGACCACACGGTAACGTTTGCCGCTGACGGGGAGCGGGTGGAGATTACCCATAAAGCCTCGAGCCGCATGTCCTTTGCCCGGGGGGCGGTGCGCGCCGCCGCCTGGCTGGCAGGGCGGCCGGCGGGCTTGTATGACATGCAGGATGTGCTGGGGCTGAAAAAGCTCCAGGCGTAGGGTCGAATTTATTCGACCTGGGTTATCGGATATTTTTCGGATACGGTCGAATGAATTCGACCCTACAGGGGCCAGGTCGCTTTAAAGAGGAGCCGCATGAGCAGTTTCATTGTTAATATCGACGAGTCCAATGCGGCTCGACTCCTGATCGAGGAGTCCCACAAGCGCCCGGTGGTCGTGGATTTCTGGGCGGACTGGTGTGAGCCCTGCAAGGTGCTGATGCCCCTGCTGGAAAAAATCGCCAACGAGTACAAGGGCGCCTTCCTGCTGGCCAAGGTCAATGCCGACGAGCAGCAGATGATCACCCAGCAGTTCGGGGTGCGCAGCCTGCCGACGGTGATGGTGATACAGAACGGCCAGCCCGTGGACGGCTTTGCCGGCGCCCAGCCCGAGGCCCAGGTGCGCCGGATGCTGGAGAAATACCTGCCCAAGCCCTGGGACGGGCTGTTGCAGCTGGCGCAGGAGGCGATGGATGCGGGTGACTTTGCCGGGGCCCTCACGCCGCTGCGCCAGGCCTGGGAGGATTCGGGCCGGCGCCTTGATATCACCCTGGCCTATGCCCGTGCCCTGGTGGAAACCCTGCGCCTGGACGAGGCGGAAACCGTGCTGGGCACGGTGCGCCTGGCGGACCAGGACGCCCTCTACGAGCAGATTCGGGCCCAGCTGGAAATCAAGCGCGAGGCGGCGCGGTCCCCTGAAATCGAAGCCCTGGAACAGCGCCTTGCCGCCACGCCGGATGACCTGGACCTGCGCCACCAGCTGGCGGCCCAGTACACCAATACCGGGCAGTTCAGGGAGGCCATGGAATGCCTGATCGGGATTCTGCGGCGGGACCTGAACCACGGCGAGGGCGCCACCAAGAAGCTGCTGCTCGATACCATCGCCAGCCTCGGCAAAGGTGACCCCCTGGCGGCCGAGTACCAGCGTAAACTCTACAGCCTCCTGTACTGACGCACCCGCCCCGGGCCACCACGCACACCTTGTTTTGTGCGCCCGGAATCGCTATGGTACATGCCCTGAAATTTAAAAACATACTCTAGGGTCAAATCACCAGCCCACAAGGGAGGCATCACAGTGGATACATCCTTTACCCCGGAAGACCTGGCGTTTCGCGACGAGGTGCGGGCCTTCCTGAAAGAGGCCTACGACGCGGAGCTGCAGGCGCGCCTCGCCTCAGGCGAACCACAGGTATACAAGCAGGCGGTAATCGACTGGCAGAAGCGGTTGCACGCCAAAGGCTGGATCGCGCCCAACTGGCCGGTGGAATATGGCGGCACCGGCTGGGATGCCACCAGGCAATTCATCTATGACTCCGAGCGGGCGGCCTTCGGGGTGCGGGACGTGGTGCCGTTTGGCCTGAAGATGGTCGGGCCGGTGCTATACACCTTCGGCACCCAGGCGCAGAAAGAGCGTTTCCTGCCCGCGATCCTGGCCAGTGACGAGTGGTGGTGCCAGGGCTATTCCGAGCCGGGCTCGGGCTCCGACCTCGCCTCCCTGAAGACCAGGGCGGTGCTGGATGGCGACGAGTACGTGGTCACCGGGGCCAAGATCTGGACCACCTACGCCCAGTTTGCCGACTGGATTTTCTGCCTCGTGCGCACCAGCAACGAGGGCAAGAAGCAGGAGGGCATCAGCTTCCTGCTGATCGACATGAAATCCCCCGGCGTCAAGGTCAACCCGATCGTCTCGATCGATAACCACCACAGCCTGAACGAGGTGGAGTTCAACGACGTGCGGGTGCCGGTCGCCAACCGCATCGGCGAGCAGGACAAGGGCTGGACCTATGCCAAGGCCCTGCTGGCCCACGAGCGCACCTCCATAGCCGGCGTTGCCGATACCAAGCGCAATCTCGGCCTGGTGCGGGACTACGCGGCGCGGGAGATCAACGGCGGCAGGTCGCTGCTTTCGGACCCGATGTTCCAGGCGCGCCTGTCGGATATCGATATCGAACTGATGGCGCTGGAATTCACCGAGCTGCGGGTGCTGGCAGCGGTCGCCTCCGGCGGCGCCCCGGGCGCAGAATCCTCCCTGCTGAAGATCAAGGGCACCGAGCTGCAGCAGGCCGTCCAGTCCCTGGCGATGGAGGTGGCGGCCTACTACCAGGGCGTGCTGCCCAATGAGCTGGGTGCACAGCAGCTCGGGCATGAGTTTGGCAGCAAGGCGCGCCAGTCGTACATGTACGGCAGGGCAGCCACCATCTACGGTGGTTCCAACGAGGTGCAAAAGAACATTATCGCCAAGGCCGTCCTCGGCCTCTGACAGCCGGTATCGAGGTTATCTGAATGAATTTTGAATTTTCCGAAGAGCAGATCATGCTGCGCGACAGCGTCGCGCGCTTTATCCAGGACAATTACGCTTTCGATGTGCGCCAGGACATAGCTGCGTCGGAACAGGGTATCAGCAGGGACAACTGGAAGACGTTTGCCGAACTGGGCTGGTTGTCGATTCCCTTTGCCGAGGAGCACGGTGGTTTCGGCGGCGGCGCGGTCGACGTGATGCTGGTGATGGAGCAGCTGGGCAAAGGCCTGGTGCTCGAGCCCTACCTGGCGACGGTGTTGTTGTTCGGCGGCCTGTTGCGCAAAGGCGGCAGTGCGGAACTCCAGGGTGAATATATCCCGCGGATTATCGAGGGAAACTGCCTTGGGGCGTTTGCCTACCTCGAGCGCCAGAGCCGCTACGAGCTGGCGGATGTCCTGACCACGGCCAGCCCCAGCGCCGGCGGCTACCGCCTCAATGGTGAGAAGGTGGTGGTTTTCAATGGAGCCAACGCAGACCAGGTAATCGTTTCCGCCCGCACCAGCGGTGGGCAGAATGACGAAGACGGCATCAGCCTGTTCCTGCTGCCGGCCACCGCGCCCGGCCTGGAGAAACTCCCCTACCGGATGATGGATGGGCAACTGGTCGCCAACCTGGTATTCAGGGACGTCGAGGTCCCGGCGGCCAACCTCGTCGGGGAGCTGGACCAGGGTTTTGCGCTGATGCAGGCGGTGGTGATGGAGGCTAATATGGCGCTGGCAGCCGAGGCGCTGGGCATTATG
>JAOUDU010000343.1 GCA_029859085.1 Gammaproteobacteria bacterium
CGCCCTGCTGATATCGGTTATCGGTTTTGTCAGCTCGGTCTCGGCGGCAAAAACCCTGGCGGCCAAACGGCGCCAGCGCATCGACCCCAACCAGGAATTGATAGGCCTGGGAGCGGCCAACGTGGCGGCGGCGGTCTCCGGCGGTTTTCCGGTCACCGGGGGCTTCTCCCGCTCTGTGGTCAATTTCGATGCCGGCGCGGAAACTCCCGCCGCCAGCATCTTCGCCGCCGTCGGCATCGGGCTCGCCGCCCTGTTATTGACCCCGGTGTTGTTTTTCCTGCCCAAGGCGACGCTGGCCGCCACCATCATCGTCGCTGTGAGCTCCCTGCTGGACTGGCAGATCATCAGGCGGGCCTGGCACTACTCCAAATCGGATTTCATCGCAGTGGTGAGCACCATCGGTGTGACATTACTGCTGGGGGTGGAACTGGGTGTACTCGCCGGAATCCTGTCTTCGGTGGGCTTGCACCTGTACAAGACTACCCGGCCGCATATTGCCGTGGTGGGGGCGGTTGCGGGTACCGAGCACTTTCGCAACATTGAACGCCACAATGTGATCACCAACCCGAACATTGTTTCCCTGCGGGTCGACGAAAGCCTGTATTTCGCCAATGCCAGTTACCTGGAGGATTATATTTACGGGCTGATCGCAGAAATGAGGGGCGTACAGCATGTGATATTACAGTGCACTGCGGTTAACGAGATTGACCTGAGTGCGCTGGAGGCGCTGGAGGCGATCAACCATCGACTGCAGGAACAGGGACTGACGCTCAACCTGAGCGAGGTGAAGGGCCCGGTGATGGACGCCCTGCGCAAATCCGATTTCCTGGAGCACCTCAGCGGCAAGGTGTACCTCACGCATCACCAGGCGGTGACGGCACTCAAGCTTGACGAGGTCGAGCCGTACATTATCTAGGGCGCCGGGTACCAGGGTACGTCGCCAGCGGCCTGCAGGTTGGGGAGCTGGTGCTGCCTCTGCAAGCAGAGGCACCCTAGGCCTTACTGCGCTCCTGGCCCCTCTGCCAGATTTTCAGGAACGCTTTTTCCAGGGCGCCCTCGGCGGCAAACCCCAATTTTTCCTGCCAGCTCTTCTTGTGCACGAATTTCACTTCGAACACATCCCAGTCCGCCAGGCGTCCCTGCACGAAGGCATCGCTGGTCTGCAATTCGTCGACCAGGCCGACTTCGAGTGCCTTGCTGCCGTACCAGATTTCACCGGTCGCCACCCTGGCGATATCGAGCGCAGGCCGGTTGGCGCTGACGAACTCCTTGAACAGGGTGTGGGTCTCTTCCAGCTCTTCAGAAAACTTTTCCCGGCCCTTGTCGGTATTCTCGCCAAACATGGTCACGGTGCGCTTGTACTCACCGGCGGTGAACAGTTCAAAATCGATGTCGTGCTTCTTGAGCAGGCGGTGGAAGTTCGGCAGCTGGGCCAGCACGCCAATGGACCCGATAACCGCAAACGGCGCGGCGATAATGCGGTTTGCCACACAGGCCATCATGTAGCCGCCGCTGGCAGCCACCTTGTCCACGGCAATGGTCAGCGGGACGCCGGCGTCGCGGATGCGTTGCAGCTGGCTCGCAGCCAGCCCATAGCCGTGTACCATGCCGCCGGGACTTTCTACCCGCACCAGCAATTCGTCTCCCGCCTGTACCTGCGGCAGTACCGCCGAAATTTCCTCCCGCAGGTTGTCGGTGGCACTGGCCTTGAGGTCGCCCTCGAAATCGAGCACGTAAAGCCGCTTGCGCCGCTCGTCGTTGTCCGTCGCCTTGCCCCGCTTTTTCTTCGCGGCTTTCGCCCTGGCTTTTTCCGCTTTCTTTTCCGCCTTTTTGGCGGCCTTCAACAGCTCCGGTTCCACCACCACCTGCTGCAGGTGGTGGTGAATATTGCGGTACTTCTCGTTGACGTCCCTGACCTCGATATGGCCCTCATGCTGCTCGGCCCTTTGCCTCTGGCCCAGTGCAACCACGCCGGCGACCAGGATGAGTATCGCCGCGACAAAGGTCACTGCCTGGGCGAGAAACAGCCCATATTCGTAGATATATTCCAAAATGTTAACTCCAGGATCTCAGGATTGTTCGAGTTGCGCGACATAGTGCCGTATCAGCTGCCCGGCAACCGAGGAAGGCGGCGGTATCATCGGCAGCTCGCGATAATGGAACCAGCGGGCATCAGCGATTTCACGCTGGTCGCAAACTATATCACCGCCGCGGAAGTCGGCGAAGAAGCCCAGCATCAGCTGGTTGGGAAACGGCCAGGACTGGGACTGGAAGTAACGCAGGTTGTCCACTTCAACCCCGACCTCCTCCCGGACTTCCCGCACCAGTGTCTGCTCCACCGTTTCCCCGGCTTCGATGAAGCCGGCCAGCGTGCTGTACATCGGACGCGGGAAATTGGCGTTGCGGGCGAGCAAAAGCTCCTCACCGCGGGTAACGAGCACGATGACGCACGGCGCGATGCGTGGGTAATTGATGACACCACAGGGTTCACAGCGCATCGCGCGCTCCGCCAGATCCACCTCCATCCGGGCGCCGCAGCGCCCGCAGAACTGGTGGTCCCGCTCCCAGTCGAGCACCTGCGATGCCCTCCCGGCCAGTGCGAACAGCTGCTCATCGACCCTGCCCAGGATCTGGTACAGGTTGCCCCGCTGGTATTGCAGCGGATCGACCTCCTCCACCTCGTCGATTTCCAGCGCATAGCAGGGTTGCTCATGCCAGTACCCCAGGAACTGGCGCCGCAGCACGCGCCAGCCATGGCGCTCGAGTTGCTCGCGGCCGATCAGGCACGCCTGCGCCGCGCGCATGTCGCTCAGCAGGTCACCGCGCTGGAAAATGATATGCAGCTCATTATCCGCGCTGGGGGGAGTGATGTGATCAGGTCGAAACAAGGTCCCGGATTCCGTCGCCGAAAAGACCGGCTATAGTAAGCTCGCCTCCGGCACGGGGCAAGCAACGGAAATTTTCGATAAGCGCGATAGAATCGACTAGACTGGCCGCAGATAACCCCAGGATACGACCTGTGATGAGCGACACAGCTGCCAACGCCCTATGGAGGAACTTTCTCGGGGGTTCACCCGCCTGGTACAAGAAAACAATCATCGCGTTCCTGCTGTTCAATCCGCTGGCGTTGTACCTGCTGGGGCCCTTCGTCACCGGCTGGCTGCTGATTGCGGAGTTTATTTTCACCCTCGCACTGGCGCTGCGCTGCTACCCGTTGCAACCCGGCGGCCTGCTGGCGCTGGAGGCGGTCCTGCTGGGCATGACCTCGCCCCAGATGGTGTTTGACGAGACCGCTGCCAACTTCGAGGTGATCCTGCTGCTGATGTTCATGGTGGCCGGCATCTATTTTATGAAAGAACTATTGCTGTTCGTGTTCACGCGGATACTGCTGAGGGTGCGTTCCAAGATCCTGTTGTCCCTGCTGTTCTCCCTGGTGGCGGCCTTCCTGTCTGCCTTTCTCGACGCCCTCACCGTTACCGCGGTACTGATCAGCGTCGGCGTGGGCTTCTACTCTGTCTATCACAAGGTGGCGTCGGGCAAGAATTTCGCCCACGAGGGGCACGACCATTCGGTGGATGACGGTGTCGGTGACCACTACCGGGAGGATCTCGAACAGTTCCGCGCTTTCCTGCGCAGCCTGTTGATGCACGGTGCCGTCGGTACCGCGCTGGGCGGCGTGTGTACCCTGGTGGGGGAGCCCCAGAACCTGTTGATCGCCACCGTGGCCCAGTGGGATTTCGCGACTTTCTTTATCATCATGGCGCCGGTGAGCATGCCGGTGCTGGCGGCCGGACTGCTCACCTGCTACCTGCTGGAAGCCACTGGCAGGTTCGGTTACGGCGCGAGCCTGCCCGAGCGGGTGCGCGATGTGCTGGTTGAATTCCAGGTGCAGCAGGAGTCGCATCGCAACTATCGCTCCAATGCGCGGCTGCTGGTACAGGCTATTGTGGCCGCCATCCTGGTTGCGGGCCTGGCCCTGCACCTGGCCGCGGTCGGGCTGATCGGCCTGATGGTCATCGTGCTGCTGACGGCTTTCAATGGCGTGGTGGAGGAACACCAGATCGGTCACGCCTTCCAGGAGGCGCTGCCATTCACCGCGCTGCTGGTGGTGTTCTTCGCGATAGTGGCGGTGATCCACGACCAGCACCTGTTTACACCGGTGATCGATGCGGTGCTCGATATGGAGGCAAATGTCCGCCCCGCGATGTTTTTCGTGGCCAACGGCGCGCTGTCGATGATCAGCGACAACGTGTTCGTGGCCACGGTATACATCAATGAAGTGAAGGCCGCCCTGGATGCGGGCACTATCAGTCGGCAGGAGTTCGACCAGCTGGCCGTTG
>JAOUDU010000344.1 GCA_029859085.1 Gammaproteobacteria bacterium
CCCTGCGGGTGACGACAATCCCCACCCAGAGCGGCGCCTACGGCAATGACGGTAATTTCGTGTTCAGCGTCCGCCAGTCGCGGCTCGGCATCAAAGGCAACTACGGCCCGGATGTCACCTACAAACTCGAGGGCGAGTTGTTCGGCGTTGGCGCGGACCAGGGCCAGACCACGCTGCGGGTGCGCCACGCCTGGGCGACCTACAGGAACTTCGGCATGGGCCAGACCTGGTCCAATTTCATGGATATCGATATCTTCCCCAACACCATCGATTACTGGGGACCGACCGGAATGGTGTTCTATCGCAACAAGCAGGCGCGATATACCGTCCCGATGGGCGCGGATGAGTTTTCCGTTGGCATCGAGGACCCCAGCACCGCACTGAGTGTGGGAAGGTTCCGGGACACGAACAACTGCGACCTGCCGAACCCGGCACCTGATTGCGAGTCCGTGGATTCGACCGCGGAGGAGTTATTCCAGTCCTATAACGACCTGCCGGACCTTGCCGCCCGCTATCGCGGCAACGGCGACTTCGGGCATTACCAGGTGGCGGGTATCGTGCGCAAGCTGGGCTACGAACGCCTCGACAC
This sequence comes from Gammaproteobacteria bacterium, assembly GCA_029859085.1. Lineage (GTDB taxonomy): Bacteria > Pseudomonadota > Gammaproteobacteria > Pseudomonadales > Halieaceae > JARRPM01. The sequence continues at coordinate 590 of JAOUDU010000344.1, forward strand.
CGGGTCGAAGGACTATGAGGTCGGCTGGGGTGTTAACACCAGCGCCGGGCTCAAGACCTGGGGCAGCGATGTGCTGAAGTTACAGCTGGTCTACGGTGAGGGCATCGGCAATTACATGAACGACGGTGGCCTCGATATTGCCCCCGACTCGGCTGATATTCTCAGGACCGGTGCCGAGGCCGTGCCGATCACGGGCATCAGCACGTATTATGACCACTCCTGGAGTGACAAGTGGTCCACCTCGGTCGGCTGGTCGATGATTGATCTCGATACCACTGACGGGCAGGCCCAGGGCGAGTTCAAGCGGGGCCAGATCGCGCAGATCAACCTGCTGCACTACCCGATGAACCATGTCATGCTCGGCACCGAGTTTATCTGGGGTGAGCGCGAGGACATCTCCGGCGATACCGGCTCGGATTATCGAATCCAGTTCAGCCTGAAAGTGGATTTTGATACCGGCGACCTGGTGCGGCCGAACTGAACCGCACTGCCGCCGCTTTCACCTGAAAACATGCCATAGCCGGTTGTGCCGGGTATGGCATACGGTCAGCCCCCACCCCTCATGGGGGGGGTTGCCTTCGCCCGAAGAGTCCATAGTCAACAGCTGAATTTGCGCCTGTTTCACCCGGTCGTAATATGGCCGTGGCAGCGAATGGCTGGTCGAAACTTACCGAGGAAATCACATCATGGATCGCCTGAACGAACTGCTGGAACTGGCCCACGGCCGCGCCGCCAAGCTCGGTGTTCCCTACGCCGGGGCGTTCACCCCCGGCGAGGCACACGAATTGCTCAGCCTGGTACCCGAGGCAAAATTGGTCGATGTGCGCACCAGGGCCGAGTGGGACTGGGTAGGGCGTGTTCCGGGCGCGGTAGAAATCGAGTACATGAGCTACCCCGGCAACACCCTGAATGCGATGTTCGGGCATATGGTCGAGGCTGTCGCCGCCAAAGACAGCCCGCTGCTGTTTTTGTGCCGTTCCGGTGGCCGCTCCCATGCAGCCGCCATGGTGCTGGCCGCGGCCGGTTTCACCCGCTGCTACAACGTGCTCGAAGGTTTCGAGGGCGACAGGGACGGCAGCGGCCAGCGCAACCGGGTCGGTGGCTGGCGGGCGGCCGGCCTGCCCTGGCAACAGTCCTGAAGCCCGCCTGGGTCAGGCCAGCTGGACCGCCATGTAAACCAGGCTTGCCAGCGAGCCGGCCCATACCAGCGACCGCACATAGGTGATGCCAAACAGGTAGCAGGGTATGTAGATTACCCGCAGCACCAGCCAGGCCAGCGCCGCCTGGCTGAGGTCCACCTGCTGGATGATCGCCAGCAGGCACAGGGCCAGGAAGGCGGGAAGGCTTTCCTGCAGGTTGGCGCCGGCGCGCGTCGTGCGCTGCTGCAGGACGGATTGGGGTGGCGGATTGTCGCGACTGGACGCCATATATTGCAGGTTCTTCAGGTTGAGGCTTGCCGGAATCAGCCACAGCTGTGCCAGGGTTAACACGAGTGCGCCCATAATCATGATAGTCATATTGCTCTCCTCATCATCGTCGTCCTCCACTCATTGCCGGTCGTGGCGTAGCGGGGCGTGTCTCAACCCTGGGCGGGGGATTCACTCCGGGCTTATCTCCAGCCTCTTCCCGTCGTTGTTTCGCTTCCTCCCACTGCTGCCGGGCCTCCTCGTTGCTGACAGGGGCGCCGCCGTAGTAGGCAGGCTCATAATCATCATCCGCCTGCTGGTCCGGGGCGGCGGCAATGCCGGTGTTTCGTTTCGGTTGGTCGGGAGTTTTGGCCGATTGCGGCCGCTCGGGTGATTCCGCTACCGGGTCAGCGGAATTGGTGGGTGCGACCTTCACGACCTCTGCACCCGGAGACGGTTTGTCGCTGAATACGGTGTTGCCCTGGGCGTCCTTGCTTTCGTACACCTGCGCGTTGGCGCCGCCGCCCAGCGCCACGCCGATCACGCACGGCAAGCAGAATTTGAAAAATTTGATCGATAGACGCATGACTGACATCCCGTGTCGAGGTTCCCATCCCGATGATAGCGCTTCCACAGGGAATCGTGCATTCGGATTTCTTGCCGCAAATCAAGAACAGCGCGAATACCTCTTGCAGTTGTATTTTTTGACTGCGAGTATTCTGTCAATGCGAGTTTCGGGCGCGTGTGGTTTGCAACTGCAAGCCGTCAAACATTGCGCTTTATGTCACTCAGGTAGAGTCATCGCACCGAGCCGGTGTCGAAGCGCAGTGAAACTATGAGCAATTCCCATCCCAATTTTCCCTCGAGGCAGCGCGCCATGAAATGCAATCTGGCAATGGCCACTATTGGTCTGCTGGTTACCGTCCTGGCCGGTTGCTCCGACGGGGGGGCGCCCGCCGCCGCGGCACCCGAGGTCTATGTGGCCGAGGTGGTCCAGAAAGATGTCCCTATCTATATGGAAATCGTGGGCCAGACCCAGGGTTCCCAGGATGTCGACATCCGCGCCCGGGTGGAAGGTTTCCTTGACAGCATCAACTTCTCCGAGGGCTCCTTCGTACACAAAGGCGACCTGCTCTACCAGATCGACCCGAAACCGCTTGAGGCGGCGCTGGCCCAGGCCAGGGCCAACCTGGCCAACAGCCAGGCGCGTCTCGACCAGGCTACGATCACGGTCAACAGGATGAAACCGCTGGCCGAGCAGCAGGCGGTGAGCCTGCAGGAGCTGGACAATGCGCTGGCGAACCAGAATGCGGCTCGTGCCAGGGTGGATGCGGACAGGGCCGCGGTCGACAAGGCGCAGCTCGATCTCAGCTATACCCGCATCACCTCGCCGATCGATGGCATTGTGGGTATCACTGAAGTCAAGGCGGGTAACCTGGTCGGAAGCGGCGAGAGTACGCTTCTCACCACCGTATCACAGGTCGATCCCATTGTTTTTCGCGGCGGTGTCAGCGAAGCCGATTACCTGCGAATGGCGCGCAATATCAAGGAACGGCGCGCATCCCGCGGCGAACATGCAGTGGAGGTCCAGCTGCTCCTGGCGGACGGCAGTGATTACCCCTACCAGGGTAGCCTCGAAGCTGTCGAGCGCGCGGTCGACCCGACCACGGGTACGCTGTCGATGCAGGTTTCATTTCCAAACCCCGAGCGCCTGCTGAGGCCCGGGCAGTACGGGCGGGTTCGATTTGCTGCGGAAATAAGGAAGAGCGCGATACTGGTGCTGCAGCGGGCGGTCCAGGAATTGCAGGACCGTTTCAATGTGGCAGTGGTGGGTCCGGATAACAAGGTCAGCATGCGCAGCGTCAAGGTCGGGCCGCGCGTCGGCGATCTCTGGGTAATCGACGAGGGTCTCAAGCCGGGTGAAAAAGTGGTGGTCGAGGGCTTGCAGCGGCTGCGCGACGGCATGACTGTCACTGCCGTGCCGGTGGCCATGTCCTCACCCGGGGCCGGTGCCACCGGCAAAGTCGAGTACTAGGCCCATGGGGGACTTTTTCGTTCGTCGACCCATCGTCGCCATGGTGATTTCCATCATCATGGTGCTGCTCGGCCTGGTGGCGATGTCCCGTCTTCCCGTTGCCCAGTACCCGGAGATCGTCCCGCCGATGGTCCAGGTGAGCACGACCTTCGTAGGCGCCAGCGCGACGGATGTGGAGGCCTCCGTCGCCACGCCGCTGGAGCAGAAGATGAACGGCGTCGAGAACATGATTTACATGAAATCGACCAACGCCAATGACGGTACCTTGAGCCTGAAGGTGACCTTCGAGGTGGGGACCGATCTC
>JAOUDU010000345.1 GCA_029859085.1 Gammaproteobacteria bacterium
ACGGGTCCAAACCGTGCCCTGGGAAGGCAGTTTTTTCTCTGCTGTTGATGCCGCCGATGGAGCGATCGTCATGGGCGGACTGCGCGGCAGGATGTTCAGGACAGCTGACGAGGGACAGACCTGGACCGTGGTCGAAAAGCCTCCTACCAGCGCGATCGTCACTGAAACCCGGCTGGCGGATGGCACCCTGGTCGCCGGCGGGGTCGGCGGCGAGATCCTGGTCAGCAAGGACAACGGCTTTGTGTTCCAGATGAGTCCCGCTGCGGGGACCGTGGGTCCGATTTTCGACCTGACGCAGGGCGAGGGCAATACCCTGTTGGTGGCTGGCCCCAGGGGCATCAAATCGGTCACGTTGGCACAGTAATAACAACGAATTCTCGGAGAATCACAAATGGCCCACGTACAAGAATCCGATCTGCCGATCATCGCAGACCTCCACGAGTTTGATTTCCAGTCCGGCACCTTCCTGGAAAAGCTCGTTTTCAATAACCGCCCGGTGGTAATGGCCCTTTGCCTGATCACCACACTCGTGCTGGGCTTCCAGGCCACCAAGATCCAGTTACAGGCCGGGTTTGAAAAAATGCTGCCCAAGGCGCACCCCTATGTCCTTAACTACCAGGCAAACGCCGGTGGATTGAAGGGTCTGGGCAACAACCTCAGGGTGATTGTCGCGGTGAAGGACGGCACGATTTTTACCAAGGAAAACCTGAAGTTCGTCGAGGAGGTCAACGACGAACTGTTCTACCTGCCCGGTGTCGACCGCAACGGCATGAAGTCGATCTGGACGCCCAATACCCGCTGGCGGGTGGTAACCGAACAGGGTTTTGAGGGCGGCCCGGTCATTCCCGGCGACTACGACGGTTCCGCGAAATCGATCGAGGAGGTGCAGGTCAATATCCAGCGCGCGGGCATTGTGGGCGACCTGGTGGCAAATGACGGCAAATCCGCAGCGATCATTGTGCCGCTGCTCGATATCAACCCGGAAACCGGAGAGCGCCTGGACTACGCCGACCTGAGCAAAAAGCTCGAGGAGATTCGCACGAAGTTCGCCGAGGGCAATCCCGACAGGTCGGTCCATATCATCGGCTTTGCAAAATTGATCGGCGACCTGATCGACGGTCTGTTCTCGGTGATGTTGTTTTTTGGCATTGCCGTGATAATCACCATAGCCTTGCTTTACTGGTATACCCGCTGTATCCGTTCAACCCTGATGGTCGTGGGCTGTACCCTGGTGGCCGTTACCTGGCAGATGGGTATTCTCGCCACCCTCGGTTATGAAATCGACCCGTTCTCGATCCTGGTTCCCTTTCTTATTTTCGCGATCGGGGTCAGTCACGGGGCCCAGAAACTGAACGGGGTGATACAGGATATCGGTCGCGGCACCCACCGTTACATCGCCGCCCGCTACACGTTCCGCCGCCTCTTTCTGGCCGGCGTCACCGCACTGCTGTCCGACGGTGTCGGTTTTGCGGTGCTGATGATTATCCAGATCCAGGTGATCCAGGACCTGGCGATCACCGCCAGTATCGGTGTGACGGTATTGATCTTCACCAACCTGATTCTTGTGCCGGTTACCCTGTCCTACACCGGTGTGGGCAAAACCTGCGCCGAGCGCGCGACGCGACCGGTCCCCGAGATCGAGGAAATGCATTGGCTGTGGCGTTTCCTGCTCAGCTTCACCCATCGCACTCCCGCGGCAATCGCGATCGTGGTGGCCGCCATCATGACGGCCGGCGCCTGGGTCGTGTCCGACGACCTGCAGATCGGTGACCTGGACCCGGGCGCGCCGGAACTGCGCGCCCACTCCCGCTATAACACCGATGTGGCCTACATGATCAAGAGTTACTCGGTGAGTACCGACGTATTCGCGGTCATCGTCAAGACCCCCCTGGACCAGTGTGTGGACTACGAGAGCCTCAGTCTTGCCAATGAGCTGGAGTGGCGCCTGCGCCAGGTGCCCGGGGTGGAGGACGTGCGCGGCCTCAATGTTCGCACCCGGGAAATCATGGCCGGTATCAACGAGGGCTATCCCAAGTGGATGGCACTGTTCCGCAACCAGGACACGATCAATTACGCGGTCACCGAGCTGGTAAACCTCGATTACGTCGATCCGGGTTGCTCCATCTGGCCGCTGATCGTCTACCTGGCCGACCACAAGGCCGCGACGCTCACCGGGGTGGTGGACGCGCTCGAGGCGTTCAACAAGGAGTGGCCCAGCGACAAGGCCCAGTTCCTTGGGGCCGCGGGCAGTTCCGGCTTTGAGGCGGCAACCAATATCATCGTCAAGAAAGCCAACACGGAGATGCTGTACTACGTTTACGGCGCGGTACTCGTTCTGTGTATGCTGACCTTCCGCTCGATCCCGGGTGTCATCTGTGCGGTGCTGCCGCTGATGATGACCTCCATCCTGTGCGAGGCCCTGATGGTCTGGCTGGGTATCGGGGTGAAGGTGGCGACACTGCCGGTGATTGCTCTCGGGGTCGGTATCGGTGTCGACTACGCCCTCTATGTGCTGACGGTCATACTGGCCAGGCAGAGGCAGGGTATGGACCTCACCAACGCCTATTACGAGACCCTCAACTTTACCGGCAGGGTAGTGGCGCTGATTGGTGTAACCCTGGCGGCCGGGGTTGTCACCTGGGCGATGTCGCCTATCAAATTCCAGGCTGACATGGGTATCCTGCTCACGTTCATGTTCCTGTGGAATATGTTCGGTGCGCTGATCCTGATGCCTGCGCTGGCGACGTTTTTGCTCAAGACGCCAAAAGTGGATAGCCCCGCCTGAGGGCAGGGCACGCTCCAGTCCAAGCGTTGCCCGGCCGGCGGCCGCTGGTGTAGAAACCGGTGGCCGTTTTTGTTCTGGCTGGTACTATGCCGTGAAAACGAGCCGGCGCCGCCGGCTTGCTACCAACAATATGGGGACAATACCGCTATGCGATCGCTGCCCGGCTTATACCTGCTTCTGGTTGTTGTGCTCGGGCTGCCTGCCTGCAGCCAGCCGGCCGTCAAGGATGAGGTCTGTGCCGGGTTCGCCGCGGAAAATCTCTACCGTGTACAGAACAGCGGCTTTGCGGAGGCCTGTGCTCGTCGCGATGCCGCGCTCTCCGGTTATCGGCTAATCGATATCGAGCCGCTCGGAGTGAGCCATATCGATATCCCCCGGACCAATGTGCCGGGAACCCGGCCCCGCGACTGGAGCATGACAGCCGAGCGCCAGGCAGCCCTCCAGGCCGGCTGGGCGGATGCGATGGACAAGGCGTTCGCGTCCCATGAGCGTGCGACCGGTGGTCCGGGTGTGCTGCGCATAGAGGCGGAACTGGTCAGGATAGCGCCGGGGCGGCCGTCAGCGACCACCATCGGGGGGGAATTGCAGCCCGTTGGCTCCACCCAGGACGTGGTGGAAATATCGGCGGAGTTTCGCCTGCTGGATGCGGCGGACGGCCGTTTGCTGGCGGTGATACGCGACAGCCGCACCATTACCTCCGTGTCGATGTCCAGGACAGCGCCGGCCACCGTGAACACCCTGTTCGGGTCCTGGGCTGCGCTGCTGCACACCCGGGTTACCGGAAAATAACGCGTTTACCGGAACCGCTCCGGGATTTTCCCGGCCAGGCGGGGCGCGCCCGGGTATGCAGGACGTTGATTGCTAGTGTCAGCACTTTTTGTCGCTGCGATCAACACCGTTCCTGACCTGTTTTTCCTGCCAGATGGCCAGGGCCAGGGTTGCCGCGTATAACGAGAGAATGATAGCCATACCTGATACCTCTGTAGCGATGTCGTGCAGCCTTCTGCCCGACTGCAAACTAAGGTATGGGCGCATATGGAATTCTCCAAATGGCGAAAATTCAGCTACTATATGAATTGTATTCATATAATGCCGGGGTAAACGCTTGGATATCCGCGACCTGGGTCGCCTCGACCTGAACCTGCTGGTGGCGCTGGAGGCCCTGATCGAGGAGGGCAATGTCTCGCGGGCTGCAGAGCGCCTGTTTGTCACCCAGTCGGCCATGAGCAAGACCCTGGGTCGCTTGCGCGAGCTTTTCGACGATCCCCTGTTTATTCGCAGCGGCGCCGGCATGATACCCACGCCGCGGGCCGAGCAGCTGGCCAGCCAGCTGCCCCAGGTCCTGCTGGCGGTCCAGCAGATGCTGACCCCGCTGACCTTTGACCCATTCACCCATGTCGGCCAGTTCAATCTTCTGTTGCAGGGACACATGGGCCTGTGGATGATGCCGCTGCTGATAAAGCGGCTGGAAGCCATTGCACCACACATCCGGCTCAGTGCGCTGACCCGGGTCGACAAGCCATTTGAGCAGCTCAACAACGGCAAG
>JAOUDU010000346.1 GCA_029859085.1 Gammaproteobacteria bacterium
GCACAGTGCGCACCTCGAGACAGTAGACGGGCCGAATCAATACCCGATGGCGCTTTGACCCCACAGGGCGAACCGCTCCTCGCAGGGCGAACCGCTCCTGGTAGGGCGGAATTCATTCCGCCAGGCTATCTGGTTGAGGCATTTATCTGGCGGAATGAATTCCGCCCTACAACCTGGCCGGATGCCGCAATGGATACAACCTGGTCGCATGCCGTACAGGATACAACCCGGCCGCATGCCGTACCGGATGCAACCTGGCCGGATGCCGCTCCGGTTGCAAACTAGCCCGTGAGCTCGAAATCATACTCCATGATCTGCGGGGCATGATCGGAAAAGCGCTCTTCGGTGTAGATACTTGCCCCGCGCACCGCCGCTGCCAGCGCAGGGGTAATGACCTGGTAATCGAGCCGCCACCCCACATTTTTTGCGCGGGCCTGGCCCCGGTTCGACCACCAGGTGTACTGATCGGGCTCCTGATTCACCAGCCGGAAGGAATCGACGTAGCCCACCTCGTCGTAGAGCACGTCCAGCCAGGCCCGCTCGGCCGGCAGGAAGCCCGAGTTCTTCTGGTTGGCCCGCCAGTTCTTCAGGTCAATTTCCTTGTGGCAGATATTCCAGTCGGCACAGATGATGAATTCCCGCCGCTTGCGGCGCAGTGCGCGCAGGTGCTCCAGGAACGCGTCCATGAACCGGTATTTCTTCTGCTGGGCCTCTTCGCTGCTGGAACCGGAGGGGAGGTACAGGGAGATCACGCTGACCCCCTTGAAGTCGGCCTGCAGGTAGCGCCCCTCGGAGTCCGCCGGGTCCCAGCCCAGGCTGCTGGAAACAGCCTGCGGCTTGACCCGCGCGTACAGCGCGGTGCCGCTGTAACCAGGCCTGACGGCATCGTTGTAATAACAGTGATAGCCCGCCGGGGTGAATACCGGGTCCGTCAGCTGGTGGCGCTGCGCCTTGGTCTCCTGGATACAGACCACGTCGGCCCGCTCCCGTTGCAGCCAGTCAAAAAAGCCTTTGCTGGCCGCCGAGCGGATACCGTTGGTGTTGCAGCTGATGATTCTGGTCATGGTGCCTGTTCGCGATGTGAGCAGCGGCGCAGTGTAACGGAATGGGTGCGGCCGGTCCAAAACGCCTGGCCAGGGAAGCGCCTGCGGCTCCCGGGAAGATTGTCAGTTCAGGCTTATTTGCTATTATGTCGGCAATAATTATAAAGCCCCGCCGGAGTCATTTGGTGAATACACAGGACAACGAGCACAAGCACCAGAGTGCGACACGGCACCTGTCCACGACCCTGCCAAGAATTTTGCGGGAGCTATCCAGGGATTTCGATCGCAGGGTCACCCGCCGCCTGCACGAGCGTGGTCACGGGGACATCAGCCTGTCCCACCAGGTGGTCTTTGCCAACATCGGGCTGGGGCGTACCCGGGTGACTGAACTGGCCGAGCGCGCCAGGATCACCCAACAGGCCATGGGCAAGACCCTGCGCGAACTGGAGACCCTGGGCTATGTCGCGCGGATCGTCGATGACACGGACCGCCGCGCCAAGGCCATTCACCTGACGGCTACCGGGATGCAACTGGTTGCGGATACCGCTGCCTGCATTGACGAGGTCAGGCGGGAGTACGCCGACAAAATCGGGCGCCGGGAGCTCGAGGAACTGGAAGCCCGCCTGCGCGAGGCGGCTAGCCGGCTGGAACTGGATTACCTGCCCCCGGACTGGGCGCAGGATCACGCCGCTAGAACTCCATAAAATCCGGCGTATTGAACACCCAGCTCTTGACCTCTTCCCGGCGACAGATGCGCCAGCCGTCGCCAGTGCGCCGGTACTGGTCCAGGTACCACAGGCCGAGGAAAAACGTCTGGCTGCCGCCTCCCGGCAACGCCATCTGCATCGGATTGAAACACATCACCCGACCCGTCGCGGTATCGCCGTCGACCTCGATCTGGACATTGGCATTGAGGTGCTGCGTATTGGGGAACAGTTCCGGCGTGAGTGATGCGCGCAGGAAAGCCAGGGTCGGCTCGAGCCCGCCGACACCGCCGCCGAAGGCGCTGTAATCCACGTGCACGTCCGCGGTGAATACATCCCGCAGTTCATCGAACTGCCTGCTGTCTATCAGCTGGGCGTAGCGATAGAGCAAATCCTGGATTTCAAAACGGTCTGACAGTTCCTGTTGGGACAACATGGCTGGCTCCTTTTGCTGGCTGTGGCATTACTGGTCTAGCTTGAATACCCGGATGGCGTTTTCCCGCAGGAACTTGGGCCATACCTCGTCGCGGAAGGGAACGTCGGGCATCTCGCTGAAGATCCGGTCCAGCGACAGGCCCATAGGGAAATAGCCGGCGTACATCACCTGGCCGGAGCCGCGCTTGTTGGCGAAGTTCACGATATCCTGCGGGTAGTGCTTGGGCGCAAACGCGCTGGTCATGTAGTGCAGGTTGGGGTACTTCAGCATCATTTTCCAGGCCACATCGGTCCAGGGCTCGCAGCCGTGGCGGGTGACCACCCGCAGTTCCGGGAAAAACCACAGCACCTCATCCAGCAGCTCCACTTTCTGCGGGCCGAAGGGGACCCGGGGGCCGGGTATGCCCATGCAGGGGCAGAACGGTATGTCCAGTTCCACCAGCTTGCCGTAGATGGGGTACCACTTCTTGTCGTTGACCGGCACTGGCGGGCAAATCATCGAGGGGGATGCGGTTACCGCCTTGATACCGAACTCCTCGTACATCGCGACGATGGTTCGCACCTCATCCATGCCATTGTTGGCATTGGCCTCGTAAGAGCCGAAAAAACGGTCCGGGTGGCGGCGCAGGGCCTCGGCGTGGACATCGCTGAACTTGCCTACCCCGATCATCGCCCTGTCGATGCCGTGCTTGTCCATCTGCGCGAGGGTGTAGGCGATGTAATCTTCCTGTTTTCCGGTGTCCGGTATGTCCTTGAACATGTACTGGGCCGGCATTTTGAACATCTCATGGCTCTCCCTGTCCATCAGCATGGGCTTTATCCACTCGTAAAAGTGGCTGGTGTCGTCGCCGGGCACGGCGAGCATCAGGTCGATCACACCGATATCCCTGGGCATGGGCATTATGCTTTCCTCGCATTCTTCATATTGTTAACGTATTTAATGAGAAAAATATATTATCTTATTGATATTTATAGATTTTAAACCTGCAATATCGGCTGGTCTTCGAGCTCGCTGCGATAGCGGCGCAGGCGCAGGTGCAGGGTGTCGTCGATCGAGCGATAGGTGTAATGGCCCTTGTCGTTCAGTTCCCTGGCAAGCTGGCCGCGCTGGTGCAGGTAATTGAGGTGGGCGATACACTCCCCGAGCGCCAGCCCGACCTGGCTGTCGTCCAGGGTGCGCTTGAACAGCACCGGCAGCAGTTCCAGGGCGGTGGGCGATGCCGCCACGCAGGCCTCCTCCAGCGCCAGCAAATGCTCCTCGTGGTGCTCTATCAGCCGGCGCAGGCGCGCATGCAGCCCGTGGAATGGCGCGTTGTGGGCCGGCAGGACCAGCGCGTCCGCCGGCAGGATTTCAAGAAAGCGCTCGTGGGAAGCCAGCCAGTCCTTGAGCGGGTTCGCCTCGGGCTCGCCACCCATCACGCTCACGTTGGACGTGATCTTTGGAATCACCTGGTCCCCCGATATCAGGATATTCAGGGTCTCGCTGTAGAGGCAGGCGTGCTCGGGGCAATGTCCCCTGCCCACCACTACCCGCCAGCGCTGCCCGTTGATCACCAGGCTGGTGCCGTCCACCAGGCGGCGATAGGCGGTGGGCATGGGCTTGATATAGTCGCCGAATCCGCTGAAGCGCCCGCGCGCATGGTCTATCTGCTCGGCAGAATAGCCCGCCTGCTGCAGATGACGCGCGGAACTCCAGCTGAAATGTTCCTGTTGCATCCGGCTGAAGGCGAGACCGCTGAGATACTCGGCCTGGGTCATGTAAAACGGCACCTGCCAGCGCTCACAGAGCCAGCCCGCCATGCCGATATGGTCGGGGTGATAGTGGGTGGACAGCACGGCCTTGACCGGTTTATCTCCGAGACCGGTGGCAAATACCTGCTCCCACAGCGCCTCGGTTTTGCCCAGGGCGATGCCGGTATCGATCAGCCACCAGCCGTCGTCGTCCTCCAGCAGGTAGAGGTTGATGTGGTCCAGGGCCATCGGCAGCGGCATCCGCAACCACTGTACGCCCGGGACGATTTCCCGCAGCTCGCCGGGAGCCGGGACATCGTCAAACAGGTACTGCGGGGCCGACAGGGGGACGGAAGGCACCTAGAGGCCCAGTTCCCTGACGCTGGCGATCACGTCGTCGTGGTGGGTCTT
>JAOUDU010000347.1 GCA_029859085.1 Gammaproteobacteria bacterium
CCTGCTGGCCCACCCCGGACTGGCTGCTGCGGATGTGCAGGCGACCCTGGCAGAGCTGACGGCGGTCACCATCGGCAGCGCAATCAAGCACAGCGGTATCGAAGTCGCGGAAGTATTCATCTGCGGCGGTGGCGCCCATAACGGCGACCTGATGGATCGCCTCCGGCGGCAGATAGCCCCTGCCAGCGTGGCCTCGACCAGTGCCGTCGGGATGGACCCGGACTGGGTCGAAGCCGTCACGTTTGCCTGGCTGGCTCACCGAACCCTGGAGGGGTTGGCCGGCAATGCACCGGCCGTTACCGGCGCCAGGGGGCCGCGGGTGCTCGGCGGGATCTATCCCGGCTGATCCGGGATCGTTCTAACTCTAGATAGAGAAGGAAGAGCCGCAGCCACAGGTTGTGGTGGCGTTAGGGTTGTTGACGATGAAGCGCGATCCCTCAAGCCCTTCGGTGTAATCCACCTCGGACCCCACCAGGTACTGGAAACTCATGGGATCGACCAGTACCGTCACCCCATCTTTTTCAATCGCCGCGTCGTCTTCCGCGGCGGCCTCCTCAAAACTGAAACCGTACTGGAACCCGGAGCAACCACCGCCGGTGATATACACCCGCAGTTTCAGCGCCTGGTTTTCCTCCTCGGCCACCAGCTCGCGCACCTTCTGCACCGCGCGCGCGGACAGGTTGATACTTGCCGGGTTGAAGGATTCCGCTACAGACATCATTGTTTCCTGGGGTTCAGCGCCGTCGTTCCAGCGCGCCATAGGCCCGCATTATGTGAAGTCCGAGTATTTTAGTCAAGTTTAGCAGGGGCGGCCGCGCGCGGGGTGGCGGGCTCCCCCTGTGCCGCCCGGGCCGCATCCGGGTCGGCGATATGGGAGAGGCTGCCATTGACCTCCGCGCCCGCGGCCATTTCGACCAGCACATAGAATACATTGCCCTCGACCCGCGCCCTGGCGGCCAGTTCCAGGTGCTTTGTGGCGTAGACATTCCCCTGCACTGACCCGTTGATAACCACCGATGGCGAGCGAATCTCACCCTCCACACGACCCTTGTCCACCACCCTCACCAGGGCCTCCTTACCGGGTTCGGCGATTATATTGCCCTGCACCAGCCCCTCGATATCGAGTACACCGCTGAAGCGGATATCCCCCAGGATAACCGTGTCAGTGGACACCAGCGTGGTCTTGCCCGAGACGCTGATCAACGATTTCTTATTTCCCAACATGGGTAAACCTCTCCTCTAACTGCCACGGATAATCCTCCCCGATATTGTATTCGTCGGGTTTCAGTGTCCGGACCTGCACCCGGACACTGTCGGGCTCAAAACCCTCAGGCAGGGCCAGCAGGCCCTCCACCGACTGAAAATAACGGAACTGCAGGGCGCTGCCACCGGCCCTGAAATCGTCGCTGAGTTCCTGCAGGGGATACTCGACCGGTTTGCCAGCCTTTTCCCCGCGCACCACCACGCTCAGGGTGCCCTTGAGCTGTTCGTGGGTACGGGCTTCCTGCTGCACCACGATTCGGTAGAAATATTGCCCGGGCTGGTCTCCCGCCTTCAATTCAAGGCCGCGCAGGCTCAGGCCCGGCTCGATCTCTCCCGGGGAAATCAGGCTGCGGTAAAAAGCCAGCCCCTCTTCCAGCCCGGCCATATCCTCCTTTTGCCCCGCCAGCTCCTTGCGCACCAGTTCCAGTGCCTGGCGGTCGACATCGTGCCGGGTTCGCTGGATTGCCAGTTCGTCATTGCGCGACTTCAGCGCGTTCTGCACCGCTATCAGCTCCGCCTGCATGGCCTTGTAGTTTTTGGGCCTGGCCCCCATTCCGTTGTAGGCGGCGGACTGCCCGAGGTAAAAGCCGACCTCCAGCACCAGTGCGAGTACCAGGGCCACCCCGATCGTGACAACGAGCCGCCGCCGCTCTACCAGTAATGTCTTGAAATCCACCAGCACCGCCGATTTTTGTTCAGGGTAACAGGCCGACCTGCTGCAAACCCATGGTCTCCGGCAGGCCCAGCATGATATTCATATTCTGGACCGCCTGCCCGGAAGCGCCCTTGACCAGGTTGTCGATAACAGACATGACCACAACCGTATCCCTCCCCTGCGGCACTGTTACCGCCAGCTGGCACCGGTTGGCCCCGCGCACGGTGCGGGTCTGGGGAAACATCCCGGCGGGCAGCACATCCACAAACGGCTCGTCGGCATACCAGTTTTCGTAGAGTGCCTGCAGATCCCCGGCATCAGCGGTCAGTTGCGCATACAGCGTCGCATGAATACCCCGGATCATGGGCAGGAGGTGGGGCACGAAGGTCACCCGCACCGCCTCGCCGGCGACGTCCGCCAGGCCCTGCTCGATCTCCGGCAGGTGGCGGTGACCGTTCACGCCATACGCCTTGAAGCTGTCGGAGGCCTCGCTCAGCAGGTTATCGATCTTCGCCTGGCGCCCGGCCCCGCTGACCCCCGAGGCGGCGCTGGCAATAAGGTGCGCCGGATCGACCAGCTTGCGGGCCAGCAGGGGGATGAGGCCGAGCTGTACCGAGGTGGGATAGCAGCCGGGGCATGCCACCAGCCTGGCCCCGGCTATCGCCGCCCGGTTGACTTCAGGCAAACCGTAGACCGCCTCATCCAGGAACTCGGGGCTGGCGTGGGGCTCGCCGTACCAGCGGGACCACAGGGCCGCATCCCGCAGGCGGTAGTCCGCCGACAGGTCGATCACCCGGGTACCTGCGGCCAGTAACTCCGGCACCAGGTTCATGGCGACATTGTGGGGAGTGGCAAAGAACACCACATCGCACGCCGCCAGCTTGTCGACCTCAGGCTCGGAAAATGCGAGGTCGTAGTGGCCGCGCAGGTTCGGGAAAAGCTCGTCCACCCGGCGCCCGCTCTCGGCCCGGGATGTTATCGCGACCACCTGCGCCTGTTCATGTGCAGCCAGCAGACGCAGCAGTTCGACACCGGTATAACCCGTGCCGCCGACAATGCCAATTTTAGCCATTTCCGTTTCCAGATTTCGTGTAATCGATACCGCAGTCCCCGCGGTGACGAAGCCTCACCCCGGGGAGCGCCAGTATAAAAGTAAAAACAGCAGAGATAACTGGTAATATCGGCTTTTTTACAATGAGTGCCATCCAGCGTGCGGCCACTGCTTACAAACTACCGGCGTTACCTGACCAACTACGATTCGGCACTGTCCTACGCGGTGCTGGGTATCGTCGGCGGGGTGGCCTCGGGGCTCGTGGTACTGGCATTCGAGCTGGCCATCCGGGAAGTGGCCCGGTTGTTCGGCGTGGGTGCCGGGGGCGAGGGATTTGAGGAGCTCCCGCGCTGGATGGCCTTCGCCCTGCCGGCGGGGGGCGCCACCGTGCTCGGCATTCTCTACATGTTGCTCAAGCCGGATGACAGGGAAACCGGTATTGTCCATGTGATCAGCCGCATGCACTCCCATTACGGCGCCCTCCCCCTGCGCAACGCCCTGCTGCAGTTCGTCGCCGGCGCCTTCGCCCTGGGCACCGGGCAGTCCGGCGGCAGGGAGGGCCCGGGAGTACACCTGGGCGCCGCCATCAACAGCCTGCTGGGCCAGCGCCTGGCGCTGCCCAGCAACAGCCTGCGAACCCTGATCGCCTGCGGTACCGCCGGCGGTATCGCCGCCGCCTTCCACACGCCCCTGGCCGGGGTGATATTCGCAATGGAGGTTATCGTTGCGGACTACACCGTGGCGGGCTTCATCCCGGTGATGCTGGCCGCGGTGGCGGCGTCTGCCGTGAGCCGGACGCTCTCCGACGGCGACGGGGCGCTGCTGGGCATGCCCGTGGTGGAGCTGAAGTCCCTCTGGGAGACGCCCTATATCCTGCTGCTGGGCCTCGCCTGCGGCGCCGCCATCGCCCTGTTTATCCGGGTGTTGCGCTTTACCGGGCAGTACTCCCACTGGCCGGTAGCCATCCGCTTCGCCCTCGCGGGCAGTTTCACCGGCGTCATCGCCATGGCCGTGCCGCAAACGCTGGGCCTGGGTTACGACTCCCTGGGCCTGATCCTCGACCACCAGATGCTGATTGGCACCCTGCTACTGCTCGCAGTGTGCAAGGTCCTGGCCACTGCCGTGAGCTGCGGTGCAGGCCTGCCAGTGGGCCTGATCGGACCGAGCCTGCTGATAGGGGCCTGTATCGGCGGCGCGCTGGGGACCGTCGCACACATCCTGCAGCCGGAGCTCACCTCCGACCTCCCCCTGTACATCGCCATCGGCATGGCCGCGGCAATGGGGGCCATACTGAATGCCCCGCTGGCGGCAGTGCTGGCGGTGATAGAACTGACCCAGACGATC
>JAOUDU010000348.1 GCA_029859085.1 Gammaproteobacteria bacterium
GGGATATTTGGAGGAGGCACTTTCCTAATCCTGTGTGCGGCTCGATCGTGGAGGGTGTGCTGATTACCCACACAAGACCGTTGAGCGCATGGATGCGCGATACGAGCCCCCATGGATGGGTTCACGGCGAGTCTTGTGTGGGTAATCAGCACATCCGCCACAGCCACCAGAGCATTTGTGCCCGTCGGCGAATCTCCAACTTCACTGGCCGTTGGCCACCAGAACCTATATTGCCGCCGCCACACTCACCAGCACGCCATTCACCGCCGCATTTCCCGACAGCTGATCCAGCGCCAGCTCGTCCGTGAGATCGTTGCAGCTCACCCCCGCGTGCTTGCGCGCCACGTCCATGCGAATGCCGGGGCGATTGTGGCCGTAGCCGTGGGGCAGGCTCACCACGCCGGGCATAATGTCCCGGGAGGCTTCCACCCGCACCCGCAGCGACCCGACCCGGGAGCTGACGGTTACGTCTGCGCCGTCCTCGATGTCCCGGGGCAGCATATCGTCCGGGTGCATCAGCAGGCTGCAACGGTTCCTGCCTTTCACCAGGCGGTGATAGTTGTGCATCCAGGAATTGTTGGAGCGCACGTGGCGGCGACCGATCAGTTTCAGCAGGCCGTGGTGGGGGTGGGTGAATTCCTGGCGCAACCGCTCCAGGTCCGCCAGCGGCTCCGGGGTATTGCAGCGAATCATCTTGTCACGGGTGCGCAGGCGCCCGGGCAGCAGCGGTTGCAGCGGGCCCAGGTCTATGCCCGAGGGGTTTTCCCTGAGCTTCGACAGTGACAGGCCCTGGTCGCCGTAGGGTCCCGCCTGCAGGCCCGCATCGATGATCTTCCAGGGGGGCTGCACCGGCTGGGGTTGCAGGCCCAGCAGGACCGCCACCCGGTTGCCGAGTTCGCCGAAGATCTCCCAGTCGTGCAGGCTGCCCGGGGGCGGCGTGAACACCGCCTCGCTGTGGCGGGCGGTGTTGCGGATGGCGTTGATGTGGAAGCCCAGGTCGTAGTGGTCGTGTTCCAGCGGCGAGGTGGGGGGCAGGATGATATCCGCGTGGCGGGTGGTCTCGTTCAGGTAGGGGTCCAGCGACACCATGAACTCCAGCTGCTCCAGCGCCGCGTCCAGGTTGCGGCCGTTGGGGGTGGACAGCACCGGGTTGCCGGCGCCGGTGAACAGCGCGCGGACCTGGCCCTCCCCGGGGGTGGTGATCTCCTCCGCCATCGCGGCGGCGGGCAGTTCCCGGTCGAATTCGGGCAGGCCGCGCACCCGGCTGTGGTGGCGGCCGAAGCCGCCGGGGCTGATATTGGCCACCTGGTCCACCGCCGGCAGCGTGAACATGGAGCCGCCGGGGCGGTCGAGGTTGCCGGTGGCGATGTTGATCAGCTGGATCAGCCACTGGTTGAGCCCGCCGTAGGCCTGGGTGGACACGCCCATGCGGCCGTAGCAGATGGCCGCCTCCGCCTGCGCCAGCTCCCGGGCGATGCGGCGGGTGGTGGCGGCGCCGATGCCGGTGTGATCCTCGGCGAATTCCGGGGTGAACCGGGAGATGGCCTGCGCCACCTCCTCCAGCCCGGTGATGAAGGCCGCCAGCTGGCGCGGCCGGGCCAGGTCCTCGCTGAAAATGGTATTGAGCACTGCCAGCAGGAACAGGGCGTCGGTGCCGGGGGTGATGAAATGGTGCTCGCTGGCCACCTCCGCGGTCTCGGTGTAGCGCGGGTCGATCAGCACCAGCTTGCCGTGCCGTGCCTTCAGCGCCTTGATCCGGTTCTTTACATCCGGCACGGTCCAGATGCTGCCGTTGGAGGCCAGCGGGTTGGCCCCCAGCATCAGGAAGTAGTCGGTGCGGTCGATATCGGGAATCGGGAACAGGGACTTGTGGCCGAACAGCCACAGGGAGGCCAGGTGGTGGGGCAACTGGTCCACGCTGGTGGCGGAGAAGCGGTTGTTGGTGCGCAGGTGGCGGAACAGGTTGCCCTGGTGGGTCATCATCCCGTAGTTGTGCACCGTGGGGTTGCCCAGGTAGATGCCGATCGCGTTGATGCCGTCGCGCTGCGCGATCTCCACCAGGCGGCGCGCGGTGGTGTCCAGCGCCTCCTCCCAGCTGATCTCGTCCCAGCGCGTCCCGCCGTCGGCGCCCACCACTTTTTTCAGCGGCCGGCGCAGGCGGTCCGGGTCCTCGTGGATGTCCTTCAGCGCCACCGCCTTGGGGCAGATGTGGCCGCGGCTGAGGGGGTCGTGCTTGTCCCCCTTGATGGAGATGACCTGCCCGCCCTCGGTCTCGATCACCAGCCCGCAGATCGCCTCGCACAGGTGGCAGGCGCGGAAATGGCGCTGGCGGCTCACGCGCGCTGCTCCAGCCGTATCAGGCCCAGCCCTGAAATCTCCGCCAGCAGGTTGTCGAGGTCCTGCTGCAGGCGCTCCTCCGACACGTCGTACTCCGCCAGCAGGGTCTGGTAGATCGCCTGCAGGTCGCTGGTCTCCCTGATCAGCTGCCAGATCCGGGTGCCCACCTCGTCGAGGCCGAAGTAGTTCTCGCTCTGGAGGTCCAGCAGCACGGTCTCCCCGGAAACTTCCTGGGAAATCACTTCCGGGGAGAGGGTGATGGTCTGGTTCAGGTCGAGGTTCATCGGGGGTCTGCCTGTGCTGGAATCGGAACCCGAAGTTTAGCCGCTTTGGCCGGGGGTGGGTATTGGCGGGAGGAATTGGCCGCCCTACAAAAACCGCATCATCAGGGTGGCGATGCCCAGGAAGGAGAAGAAGCCGGTGACGTCCGTGACCGTGGTGAGGATGATGGAGGAGGACTGGGCCGGGTCCTGGCCCATGCGCACCAGCGCGATCGGCACCACCGCGCCGGCGAAACCCGCCGCCACCATGGCCACGACCATCGAGATGCAGATCACCGCCACCAGGCCCCAGGACTGGCTCCACACGTACACGCCGGCACCGCAGGTGAGGGCGATCGCCAGGCCGTTGAGGAAGCCGACCCGCACCTCCTTGAACATCACGGTAAACCAGTGGCGCACCGTGATCTCCCGCAGCGCCAGGCCGCGCATCGTGACCGCCAGGGCCTGGGCGCCGGAGTTGCCCGACTGGCCGGCGACCACCGGCAGCAGGATCGCCAGCGCGGTCACCTTGGCGATGGTGTTCTCGAACAGGCCCACCACCGCCGCCGCCAGGAACGCGGTGAGCAGGTTTATCTGCAGCCAGGGCATGCGCTTTTTCACCGCGAACAGGGCGCCGGAGAGGGCCCGCTCCTCGCGGCTCACACCCACCATGGTCTGGATGTCGGCGGAGGTCTCCTCCTGCACCGCCTGCACCAGGCTGTTGTTGATGATGACCCCCAGCAGCACACCGTTGAGGTCCACCACCGGCAAGTCCAGCAGGATGTACCTGGCGAAGGTGTCCAGCACCTCCTCCCGGCTGGCGATGGCCTGCACGGTTGCCCGCACCGGCTTGGCCAGCTCCTCCAGCAGGCTGTCCGGGTCCGCCAGCGCGAGGTCCTGCAGCAGCACCCGGGCGGAGATCCTGCCCTCGGGGTCCACCAGGTAGAGGGAGCGGGCGGTTTTCATCTTGGCCCGGCGCAGGGAGTTGAGGGCGTCCGCGACGGTCATATTGCCGCGATAGGTGGGAATGCGGGTGTCCATCAGGCGCCCGGCGGAGTCCTCCGGGTAGGACATCAGCTCGCCCAGCTCATGGCGGGTCGCGGGGCTGAGGCTCTCCAGCAGCTCGGTGCGGGCACCGTGGGGCAGCTGGAACAGGATGCGGACCGCATCCCCCGGGGGTATATCCGTCAACAGTCGCAGCGCCAGCGGGGCGGGCAGTTGCCGGGTGAGGGTTGCCGCCACCAGCGGCACCAGCTTGCTCCACACCGGCGCCAGCACCTCCGCCGGCTGCTCGCGCAGGGCGGGCAGGATATCCGCCACCGCGAAAGACTCGATCTGGCGGGCCGCCTCCGCCGGGTAGTTCAGCAGGAAATAGCGGTTGAGGGTGGCCGCGACTTCGGCGGTGTCGCGGCTCACGGCGCGCGCCCGCCGATGTCGTCACCCCGGGTGGGCAGCGGTGGCCGCGGCCGCGGCTCGTGCCCGGAGCGGATGCCCGCCAGGGTTGCCAGCAGTCCCCCCAGCACCACGATGAAGGCCTCGCCCATGTGGGTCAGGATCGAGAACCGCAGCTGTGCGTCGGAGCGGTCCGCCGACCTGGCGGTGCCGGCCCGCAGGGCGCTGTGGGTGAGGGCGCCGAGCATGGTCTGGTGGCGATCGACTACCGGCAGCGACGGAAACAGGGTCCAGCCCTCGTGCTGCTCCACCTCCCACAGG
>JAOUDU010000349.1 GCA_029859085.1 Gammaproteobacteria bacterium
ATCGAGACAATCCTGGCGGGCATCCTGGCGCTCGTCCTGATGGCCTCGTGGACCGTCCCTGACCTCTTCCCGCCTGCATTCTCGCTTGTCTTCACCGACCAACCCCTCTTCACGCCGACATTCTCGGCGGTCGCGACGCTCGTCGTGTCGGCCCATTTCGATTAGGTCATCGTCTGCCAGGGCAGGGAGTTGGCAGCTCGAAAGCACGAGGGCCGCTATCGCAAAAGTAATGCGTGACATATCTATTTCTCAGGTGAAAGTGATGAACTGCAAACAGCAAACCAAATAACAGCCTCTCGCGATTGTAACCGAAGGGCGGGAGATTTCCCAAATTAGCAGGCATCGGTCTGTTCTTGAAGAAAGCAGGACTGCCCCAGTGGTTGGAGGCCGCAACGCTTTCTGATTTGAATTGCCCAAAAATTCTATAAATACAGATAACTTCCGTAGAACGCCGATTATTTTCATCCATTACAGACGACTTTCGACGAATTTCAAAGAACAGGTTGGAGCGGAGCTACTATGCGCGATATGGGATCTTGGTGAGATGATTGTGGCTGTGCGTATCGAGGCGGCACGGACAGGTTGGCACTAAGGGAAAAGGCTGTTCCAAGAATGCTGTGAGAAAACTTGTGAAATGTCAGGTTTTTCCTTGCTCCCCATTTGGGAGTGGCCTTAGTCTCCTGATGTGGCAGCGAAAAACTATGAAAGTTTATATGTTGCCTAAGAGGAAAAATGACTATTCTTGCAGTTAGCATACTGATACTACTGGCGTTTTGTATTGTCGCTATAAAACGCAAGTCTGTTAATGGAAACCCTGGCACTTTGGGTTTCAATGGCGGAAATGCGCTAAATAATCCCACTAGAAAAGAGATAGCGCCTAGGAAACGTTGGCGGGCGACTTCAGTAGTGCATGATGAAAAGGCGTGCGACGCAGTAAAGGCAATCGGCGGCAAGCGCTTTCTCGACACTGATAGAAATATACCGAAGCTTCCTCTGCCTAACTGCAGTGCAACTCGGTGCAATTGCAAGTATGCCAGCCATGAAGACCGACGAGATTCAACCGAAGATCGGCGAATTCCGAACGCGCTGCACGCTGCGCTTTACGACAGTACGGGGGAAGCAAATCGACGAACCCAAAAACGGGGACGAAGAAAGACAGACTGGGCGTAAGCCCAAGGGGGCAGCTATGGGGGCATATCGACAACAAGGTCTAGGAATCGGAAAAGGGAGCATATCCGATAGTAAACTCCTGGCTATCGAAAAAAGAATCTGCCCAACCTGCGGGAACAGCTTCACCCCGCGAACGGCGCATCAATCTATGTGTAGATTATACTGCTACGTTAAACAAAGAAAACGGACCATAGACCACAGGGCCATAATCATCTAATTGATTGTTGGGAGAATGATGGCCGAAGTGCGTCGTGCCACGAATGGTCATTCAGATTTGGGGTGCCGAATATCCCACATGAACTTTATGCATGCGAGGATTATCCCAATCTCGAAAAATGCCGTAGTAAGAATAAGTACCAATATCTGATTGGTTGTCATGGACAACATGTCTTCAAGGCCACTGGCAGCATTGCTATACGCCATCAAGGCATTTCGGAGTGACATTGCTTGCGCGAATAGGTTAAACAGTGAAAACGCAATGAAAAATGTATTAATCAGAGCTACTTGCCGCCGCAATAGGCTTTTCCCAACCATGAATGCTATTACTAGATAGCTGCTCACAAGAGTCAGGTAAACTACCAAGAAGGCAATGTAATTGGCCATGGCTTGCGATGAATAGTCAAACCAATCTGCAGTAGTCATTACAGCGCACCATTTAGTTATTGTTTTTCAAGATTAGCTCAACAGATTTAAAATGTCGCTTTCGCGTCGAAAGCCGACTAAGGGTAGATCAGCTCGTTTTGTCTCCTCCCCACAGGAAAGCTGCCGTTCAGGTCGAGCTGGAGGCCCAATCAGCTTGTCTGAAAGGTGCCACGAAGGGACGTTCGATCTATACCGCCCAGAGCGCGATTCGGGAATAGATGACAAGCTGCCACCACCTCATTGCGGACGAAAAGAATCAGTCGAGATTAGCTTATCCGGCAATATCCGAACTCTAAAAAGCAAACTCAAGAGTGGCATGAGCAACCAATTCGCTGGAAGATACGAAGGTCACTTTGGTTTCCAAGAATGCTGAAGCTTTACCGAAACGCAAAACATTTGCCTCGACCCTCAGGTCGCCTGACAACGCAGGTCGCAAGAAGTGAGTATGTTGATATACAGTACCCTTGGACAAACGATCAGTAGTTGCAACAGCTATCGACGCTACTGTGTCGACAGCAGACATGATGACCTGGCCGCATATGGATCCGCTAGAGAATTGTAGCTTTTCGTTTTGAGGCAATATCGCGAACGCTTGCCCGGAGGACACCGTAAAGTCTCGGAGCCCCATTTCCTTTACCCACGGCGCGAATATCCACTCATAGAACTCGAGTACATTTTCGTTTGTTACGGGGAGGGCCGGCTGCTCCAAGAGGAATCTCCTTATATTACATACTGTTGAATCACTTCGATCGGCCGGAATGAGTAAAAAGCGGCACTAGTGCCCAGTGTAGCCCAAACGGTCGCTGTGCGTCGAAAACGTACGCCAAGTCAATTTTTGATCACTTCGCGTTATGGCGGCTTTGTGCCAGCTAAGGTCCTTACGCCTCAGGTTCGAAGCAACCTGGTTGAGCAGTCAATGATCCACCCCCGAGCGATTAAAGAAACGAACGTCCCAGGGTGTACGCGGTTGTCAGTTGGTCGGCCGACGCGAAACTAAGGAAATTGGACGCGATTCGACAGAAATACGACCCCCAGTGCTTATTTCGGGATTGGATAGGTCGCCGCGACAGAGGCTCGGAGTAAAGGCGAAAACGTCCCGACCAGCCGTAGGCGGCGGGTCTGCCCCTGTTTATGGGCATGCCTTGGGCCACGCCTCCTACGAGCGCCATCAAGCTGAGCAGACACTTTTCTTAATGTTCCTGGACGGCGTTTACCTGTATCGAAATCAACGTGCTTAAGCATTTCAGGTTCCGCGACTACTTTCTGGGACCACCAGTTACTCTCGATACCCCATAAATACTGCTTGGACTTCGTCTCGGCATATTATCGCCAACTGGCTCAAAGCGAGTTTTTATAGATAGTGCCGTCCTTCATAATCAGGTCGATATTTTTCTCGGCATCCATCAGCAGGCGAATATCGCGTGTCGGGTCGCCATCAACCAGAATGAGGTCGGCATAGGCACCCGGCTTGATGACACCGAGCGGACCGTGCGGATACGGGTTTTTCCAGGTAGTCAGGCCGAGGATTTCACCGTTGTTGCCCGTGACCTGCTGCATCTGCTCTATCGGGGTAAAAAACTCTTCCCGGTAGGCGAATTCCTGGGTGAAGTTTCGGAAGGCGTCATCACCGAAAAACAAATCGGTACCCCACAGGATCTTCACGCCATGCTTTTTCGCCCAGCGCATAGCCTGTGGTGCGCCCTTGGCAACCTGTCGATTCTTCTCCTGCTGGATGGGGTCCTGGAACATGGGATTATTTGATACGTCCTGCAGGGCGAGAAATGCCTGCGGATCATAGTAGGCGCCTACCTTCGCCATTCGCCGCAGGGTCTCCTCCTCGAGAATCAGGCCGTGCTCGATCGAGATCGCCCCGGCATCCAGTGCCGCCACCACGCCGGCGTTGGTCTGGGCATGCACAGCCACATAGGTGCCGTAACGCTTCGCCTCTTCAACCGCGGCCGCAAGTTCCTCCGCACTGTACTGCGTCGCAAAAAGCGGGTCGGTAAAGCTGGTCACACCGCCGCCGGCGTAGACCTTGATCTGGGCGGCGCCCCGGAACAGGTTGTCGCGCACCGCCCGGCGCACCTCGTCCACGCCATCGGCGATCCTGGTGTAGCCGAGACGCTCCGCGACGCCAGCCCGCTCCCGGCCGTCGAAGTACGGATGGCCGTCCGTAGCGGCGCGAAAATCACCGTGACCCGTCGTCTGCGATATGGGTGGGCCGCTGGAATATATCCGCGGCCCCGGGAACACGCCGGCATCGAGCGCCCTGGCGACACCAAAGCTGTTGCCTCCCATATCGCGCACAGTGGTGAACCCGGCCATCAGGTATTCCTGCGCACGGCGCGCCGACCTGATGGCCTGTTCGTTGGCATCCTGCTTGAGAAGCATGTCAGGCAGCGGCGAGGCATATGTGACATGCCCATGCGCCTCGATCATGCCCGGCATCAGCGTGCGCCCTCCGCCGTCGATCACCGTGGCGCCGCGCG
>JAOUDU010000351.1 GCA_029859085.1 Gammaproteobacteria bacterium
GTGCGGTGAGTTCCGGCTGACCGCCTATCGCGACCAGACGGCGGGGGATGTGCACCTGGCGCTGTCCCGCGGCGACATCGTCCCGGAACAGCCAACCCTGGTGCGGGTGCATGTGCAGTCCGCCCTCAGGGACCTGGTGACCAGCCAGATCCCCGGCCAGCCGAGCTGGAGCATGGCCGCCTGCCTGCAGGCAGTGGCGGAAAACGGCAGGGGCGTGATTGTCCTGCTGACGCGGTCCGAGGGGCCCGAGCAACTGCTGGCCAGTATCGACATGGCTCTGGGAAGCGCCTCGCAGGCTGGCGCGATGACCCCGGACAGCTATACCACCGTGGGTCTAGGCTCGCAGATCCTGAAGGACCTGGGGGTGGGAAAAATCCACCTGATGGGCGCGCCGATCAAGTACAATGCGATTTCCGGCTTCGGCCTGGAAGTGCTGGATTTTGCGCAGCCGGTCCAGGCCGCGTCAATTGGCGAGTAGACAGGCAGGCACAGGAACGAAAAGGACGGAACGATGACGGATATCAGGACAATCGAGGGTGATTTTACCAGCGGCAAGGGCAAATACACCCTGGTGGTAGGGCGCTGGAACAGCTTCGTGGTGGAGCACCTGCTGGAGGGAGCGATAGATACCCTGCGCCGTCACGGCGTGGATCAAAAACACATCTCGGTCGTACGCGCCCCCGGCGCCTTCGAGATCCCGCTGGTTTGTAAAAAAGTGGCGGCCAGGGGTGATGTCGATGCGATCATCGCCCTGGGCGCGGTGATTCGGGGCGGCACGCCGCATTTTGAACATGTCGCCGGCGAGTGCACCAAGGGCATCGCCCAGGTGAGCATGGAGTACGGCCTGCCGATCGCCTTTGGCGTGCTCACGGTGGATTCCATCGAGCAGGCAGTGGAGCGCTCCGGCACCAAGGCCGGCAACAAGGGCGTGGAAGCAGCCCTGTCCGCCCTCGAGATGGTCAGCCTGCTGGGCAAGATCGGCTGACAGGCGATCGCATGGGCAAGACCACCCACAACATCCTCGCGGCGGAGCGCCGCAAGGCGCGCCATTACGGCATGCAGGCCCTGTACCAGTGGCATATGGCGGGTGCCTCGCTGTCCACCATCGAGGCCGAATTCCGCGCCGACTACGATTTCAGCCACGTCGACCTGGAGTACTTCCAGGCCCTGCTGCACGGCGTCCCCGCCTGCGTGGACGAGCTGGAGGCCACGCTGGAGCCCCTGCTGGACCGCAAGCTGTCCGACCTCGACCCGATAGAGCGCACCCTGCTGCGCATGGGGACCTTCGAGCTGGCGCACCGCCCCGATGTACCCTACAAGGTGGTGCTCAACGAGGCGGTTGCCCTCACCAAGAAATTCGGTGCCACCGACGGCCACAAGTATATCAACGGCGTACTGGACAAGGTTGCCCGGGAACTGCGCAAGGTCGAGATCGACGCGGCATCCTGATGCCCCTTGACGAATTCACGCTGATCTACCGTTATTTTTCTGCCCTGGGCCGGGGTGAGGCCGTCGACCTCTCGGTGGGCGATGACTGCGCCATCCTGCGCCTGGCCGCCGGCGAGCGCCTGGCCACTTCCGTGGACACCATGGTGGAGGGGGTGCATTTCCCCGCTGGCACTTTTCCCGAGGATATCGGTTTTCGCGCGGTCTCGGTTGCCGCGAGCGATCTCGCGGCCATGGGCGCGCGCCCCATCGGGATGACGCTGGCGCTCACCCTGCCGGCGGCGGATGAACTGTGGTTGCACGCCTTCAGCCAGGGTCTCGCCGCTGCCGTCGCCCGGTACCGGCTGCCGCTGGTGGGTGGTGACACCACCCGCGGCCCTCTCACGATCACGGTCCAGGTGCTGGGCGCACTGCCAGTGGACAGGGCGCTGTTGCGTGGCGGCGCCGCGCCCGGGGATGCCCTGTATGTATCGGGTTGCCTGGGCGATGCGGCGGCGGCGCTGGCCGTGCTGGCCGGGGATTGGCGGCCGGAGCCGGGGCATGTGGAATACCTGATGGACCGGTTCAACCGGCCTGTAGCCAGGATTGAGCTGGGCCTGGCGCTGCTCGGCGTTGCCAGCGCCGCCATCGATATTTCCGATGGACTGCTGGCGGACGCGGGCCATATCGCCGATGCCAGTGGCGTCCTCCTGCGCGTCGATCCCGGGCTGCTGCCACTGTCAGCGGCGCTGCTGTCTCACCCCGACCCGGACCAGGCCCGGCGCTGGGCCCTGACCGGCGGTGATGACTACGAACTCCTCTTCTGCCTGCCGGCGGGTGCAACAGCGCCGCCGGGGTGCACCCGCATCGGCCGGGTGGAGCCCGGCAGTGGGGTCGACTGCGGTCTCGACATTGATATCGCCGGGGGTTACCGGCATTTTTGAACGCGGGAGGACATTATGAGCCGGAACACAGCCAGTCCCGGGGCGGAGTGCGCGCCGACCCCTTTCCGCCGGCCGGTGCAGTTCCTCGCCTTCGGTTTTGGCAGCGGCCTCTCCCCCTGGGCGCCCGGCACCGCCGGTACCCTGGTCGCGGTGCCGCTGTACTGGCTGGTCGCGGACTGGAGCCTGCCCTGGTACAGCGTTTTCGTGGTGGCGACGGCCCTGCTCGGTATCGGCATATGTGGCGCCGCCAGCCGCCAGCTCAACGTGCACGATCATCCCGGCATCGTCTGGGATGAATTTGTAGGGTACTGGATCACACTTTGGGCCATTCCGGTGGATTGGGTGTGGATGTTGGCGGGTTTTGTGGTATTCCGGGTCTTCGACATCGTCAAGCCCTGGCCCATCAGTCACCTCGACCGGAAGGTGAAGGGGGGCTTTGGCATCATGGTCGATGATATCCTCGCGGGCGTGATGGCCTGCGGTACGCTGCACCTGGCGCTGCGGTTCCTGTAGGTCGGGCTCGCAAGGAGATGCTATGAGGGAGTTTCTCGCCGCACTGGCGCTGGCCGGGGGTCTGCTGCTGGTATGCCCGGCGGCCTGGCCGGCGACTCCCCGGATAGAGGTAGAGGCCCTGTTCACCAATGCCGCTGTGCTGCGGATTGACGGCGAACGGAAGATGCTGAAGGCAGGGCAGTCCTACAGGGGTGTGACCCTGCTGGCAGCCGTGTCCACCGGCGCGACTCTCGAGGTGGACGGCGAGACCCTGGAAATGGGCGTATCCCGCCACATCGGTACCCGCTATGAGACCAGCGAACCGCGGGTCGTCAGCATCCCGCGGGATGCCACGATGCAATACCAGACCACTGCCATCGTCAACGGTCGCAGCATGCCGGTGCTGGTGGACACCGGCGCCAATGTGGTCGCCCTGAATTCAGCCCACGCCAGGGCCCTGGGGGTGGATTACAGCGCCGGCGTCATGGCGCAGGTGGAGACCGCCAGCGGCAAGGTCAACGCCTGGCATGTCACCCTGCAGTCCGTCAGTGTCGGCGGGATCCGGGTCGACAATGTCGAGGCCACCGTCGTCGAGGGCGATTATCCCTCCAAGATCCTGCTGGGTATGACCTTCCTGAGGCATGTCAAAATGGAGGAGACCGACGGCGTGCTCTCCCTGTCCAGGGCCTGGTAGAGCATCAAATGAACCGCCGGCACAGGTGCTGGCTTAACTCGCAACCGGCCTGCCAATGCTGCTAGAATGGCCGGCCTTTTCCGCCGGATTCCCCGAGTGACGGTACGCTACGTAGAGTCTTCCCGCCTCCCCACCCAGTGGGGCGATTTCGAGATGCACGGTTTCGAGGATCCCGAGTCCAACAAGGAGCACGTGGTGCTCACCATGGGCGATGTGACCAGTGGCGAGCCAGTGCTGTGCCGTGTTCACTCCGAGTGCCTGACCGGTGACGCCCTGTTCAGCATGCGTTGCGACTGCGGCAACCAGTTGCAGGCCGCCCTCAAAGCCATCGCGGCCGAGGGCCGGGGCGCCCTGTTCTACCTGCGCCAGGAGGGCCGCGGCATCGGCCTGCTCAACAAGATCAAGGCCTACAAGCTGCAGGACGAAGGCGCCGACACCGTGGAAGCCAACGAGCAGCTGGGTTTCGGCGCCGACATGCGCGACTACAGCATGCTCGGACCGATGTTCCGGCACCTGCACATCACCGCGGTGCGCCTGATGACCAATAACCCGCGCAAGGTGGCCGCGCTGGAAGAAGCGGGGATCAGGGTGATCGAGCGCATATCCCTGCACACCGACCGCAATCCCCACAATGAGAAATACCTGATCACCAAGGCCGGGAAGCTGGGGCATTTTTTCGAGGGCAAACCCCTGTAGGGCGGATTTTAATCCGCCACCGCCACCGCCACCGCCAACCGCC
>JAOUDU010000350.1 GCA_029859085.1 Gammaproteobacteria bacterium
GCAGTCGGTTGTTATCGATGTCGAGGGCGATGAGGCCGTGGCGTTCCCGAGCTTCACCGCCGATGCCGCGACCGCACTGGATGCCGCCGCCATTCGCGCGCAGCTGAATGAAAGTGGCCTGTGGACCGCACTGCGCAGCCGACCCTACAGCAAGGTACCCGCCCCGGACAGCCAGGCGGCGGCGATTTTTGTTACCGCTATCGACACCCACCCGCTGGCGGCGGACCCCCGGGTGGTCATCGCCGGGCAGCCCGAGGCCTTCGCTTTGGGGCAGGACCTGTTGGCCAGGCTGACCGGCGGCAAGGTGTATGTCTGCGTCGCGCCCGGGGCGGATATTCCCCGGGGCAGGGCGGCCAATATAGAAGTCGCGGAATTCTCAGGACCTCACCCGGCGGGCCTGGCCGGCACCCATATCCATTTCCTCGGCGGCGCAGGGCTGAACAGGGTCGTCTGGACCATAGGCTACCAGGACGTTATCGCGGTCGGCCGGCTTTTTCTCGACGGGCGGCTCTATACCCAGCGGGTGATTTCCCTGGCCGGGCCACAGGTCGAGAGACCACGGCTGCTGCGCACCCGCCTCGGCGCGGACCTGCAGGCCTTGTGTGCCGGGCAGATGAAAGAAGGTGAAAACCGCATTGTCAGCGGCTCGGTCCTGGGCGGGCGCGCGGTTTCGGGCGGCACCTCCTACCTGGGGCGCTACCACAACCAGGTCTCGGTATTGCTCGAGGGCCGGCAGCGGGAATTCATGGGCTGGCTCTCGCCGGGCCTGCGCAAGCATTCCAACCTCGGTATCTATGTCACCAGTTTTTTTGGCACCAAGCCGCTGCCGATGACCACCACCACCAATGGCAGCGAGCGCGCCATGGTGCCCGTGGGGAGTTACGAGAACGTTGTGCCCCAGGATGTCCTGCCCACCCAGTTGTTACGGGCGCTGATCGTTGGCGACACCGAGATGGCACAGGCCCTGGGCTGCATGGAACTGGAGGAGGAAGACCTGGCCCTGTGCAGCTATGTCTGCCCGGGTAAGTACGAGTACGGTCCCATCCTGCGGGACAACCTGACTCGAATCGAGAAGGAGGGTTAAGGCGTGGGACTGCGAAAAATTCTGGACAATATTGAACACCACTTCCAGGACGGTGGGCGCTACCAGAAGTGGTTTGCGCTCTATGAAGTATTTGATACTTTCCTGTATGCCCCGGATTCGGTAACCCGCTCTACCTCCCATGTGCGGGACGGGGTTGACCTGAAGCGCATCATGATCACCGTGTGGCTGGCGGCCTTTCCCGCCATGTTTTACGGCATGTACAACCTGGGTTTCCAGGCGACCAGCGTAATGCCCGCCGGCTCGGCCGTGGGGGACTGGCACCGCCACCTGATCGAACTCCTGGGCGGTTACGACCCGGGCAACCTCTGGCACTGTTTCTGGTATGGCGCCGTCTTCTTCCTGCCGATCTATATCGTCACCTTCGTGGTAGGGATCAGCTGGGAAATCCTGTTCGCCATTCGTCGCGGGCACGAGGTCAACGAGGGTTTCTTCGTCACTTCCATCCTGTTCGCGCTGACCTGCCCTCCGAATATCCCCCTGTGGCAGGTGGCCCTGGGGATCAGCTTTGGCGTGGTCATCGGCAAGGAAATATTTGGCGGCACCGGCAAGAACTTCCTCAATCCGGCGCTCGCCGGGCGGGCCTTCCTGTATTTCGCCTACCCGGCCCAGCTGTCCGGTGACGCGGTCTGGCGGGCAGTGGATGGTTTCACCGGCGCTACCCCCCTGTCGGTGGTGTCGACGGAGGGCATGGCTGCGCTGCAGCAGCAGTGGAGCTGGATGGATGCTTTCCTGGGCGCGATTCCCGGATCCATCGGCGAGACCTCGACCCTGGCGATATTCATCGGCGGCGCGCTCCTGCTGCTTACCCGGGTGGCCTCCTGGCGCATTATGGCCGGGGTCATGATCGGCATGGTCGCGCTGTCCACCCTGCTCAACCTGATCGGCTCCGACGACAACCTGTCTTTCGCGATGCCCTGGTACTGGCACCTGGTCACCGGCGGTTTTGCCTTCGGCATGGTGTTCATGGCGACCGATCCCGTGTCCGCTTCGATGACCAATACCGGCAAGTGGTACTTCGGCATCCTGATCGGCGTGATGACCGTGCTGATACGCGTGGTCAACCCGGCCTTTCCCGAGGGCATCATGCTCGCCATCCTGTTTGCCAATATCTTCGCACCGATGATCGATCACTTCGTGGTCCAGGCCAATATCAAACGGAGGCTTGCCCGTGTCCAGTAATGAAAGTACGGCTAAAACGCTGCTGGTAGCGTTCTCACTAAGCCTCGTCTGCGCTGTGCTGGTCTCCGCGGCCACCGTGATGCTGAAGCCGGTGCAGGAAGTCAACAAGGCGCTGGACCGCAAACGCAATATCCTGGCGGCGGCGGGCATGCTGGTGGAAGGCAGGAGCGTGGAGGAGCAGTTCTCCCAGGTGTCCACCCGCATGGTCGATCTGCGCAGCGGCAAATTCGTCGATGACATCGATCCCCAGGACTACGACCAGCGCAAGGCGGCCAAGGATCCGGCCCAGTCGCAGGAACTCAGCGACGAACAGGATATCGCCAAGATATCCCGGCGCGAGAATTACGCGGTCGTGTACGTTGTCGAGGACGACGCCGGCCAGATTGAAAAGCTGATCCTGCCTATACGCGGTTACGGCCTGTGGTCAACACTTTATGGATTCATCGCCCTGGATGCCGATGCCAATACCATCGCCGGTATCGGTTTTTACGAGCACGGCGAAACCCCGGGGCTGGGCGGTGAGGTCGACAATCCGCGCTGGAAGGCCCTGTGGCCGGGCAAGGAGGTCTACCGCGATGGAGACGTGGCGGTGGGCCTGATAAAAGGAACCGTTGACCCGGCCGGCGCGAATGCGCCCTGGCAGGTGGACGGACTCGCCGGGGCCACCCTGACATCCAGGGGAGTCACCCACCTGCTGCATTTCTGGCTGGGTGAAAACGGCTTTGAACCTTTCCTCAACAACCTCAAAAACGGGGAGGCATGATCATGGAATCAGTCAAGGAAGTTCTCACGGGGCCAATCCTCAAGAACAACCCCATCGCGCTGCAGATTCTCGGTATCTGCTCGGCGCTGGCGGTTACCTCGTCCCTGAAGGTGACACTCGTCATGTGCGTTGCACTGACTGTGGTAACCGCGTTCTCCAGCCTGTTGATCTCGGCGGTTCGCAACCACACCCCGGGGAGCATACGCATTATCGTGCAGATGGTGATTATCGCCTCCCTGGTTATCGTGGTTGACCAGTTCCTGCGGGCCTACGCCTTCGCCATCAGCAAGCAGTTGTCGGTGTTCGTCGGCCTGATCATCACCAATTGCATCGTGATGGGGCGGGCCGAGGCCTACGCGATGAAAAACCCCCCGATACCGAGCTTCCTTGACGGTATAGGCAACGGCCTGGGCTACAGCGCGGTGCTGATAGCGGTTGCGGTGGTGCGCGAGCTTTTCGGCGCCGGCAAGCTGTTGGGGATAACGATTCTCCCGCTGGTAACCGAGGGCGGCTGGTACCAGCCCAACGGCCTCCTGCTGCTGCCCCCCAGCGCCTTCTTCCTGATCGGGATGCTGATCTGGGGGCTGCGCAGCGTCCGCACCGAGCAGGTGGAACAGCGTGAGTACAAGCTGGCGAGGCATACCGCCGTAGGGGAGGGCGCGTAAATGGAACACTACCTGAGCCTGTTTGTCCGCTCGATTTTTATCGACAACATGGCGTTGTCGTTCTTCCTGGGCATGTGCACCTTCCTGGCACTGTCCAAGAAAATGAACGCGGCTATGGGCCTGAGTGTCGCGGTAACCGTGGTACTGGCTATCACGGTGCCGCTCAACAACCTCATTTATACCTACCTGTTGCGCGATGGGGCGCTGGCGTGGGCCGGCCTGCCCGACCTGGATCTCAGCTTCCTTGGCCTGATCTCCTACATCGGTGTAATTGCCGCGGTGGTGCAGATCCTGGAGATGTTCCTGGACAAGTACGTACCAGCGCTCTACAACGCCCTGGGGGTGTTCCTGCCGCTGATCACCGTGAACTGCGCCATCATGGGCGCCGCCCTGTTCATGGTGGAGCGGGACTACAATTTTGGCGAGAGCGTGGTGTTCGGCGCCGGCTCGGGGATTGGCTGGGGACTGGCCATCGTCGCCCTCGCGGGCATCCGCGAGAAACTGAAGTACTCGGACGTGCCCGATGGCCTGCAGGGCCTCGGGATCACGTTCATGATGGCGGGGCTGATGGCACTCGGCTTC
>JAOUDU010000352.1 GCA_029859085.1 Gammaproteobacteria bacterium
CACCCAGCCCCTCCAGCCTGATACTGGACTCCCCGCGGAACGGGTACTCCAGTTTGCCGCCAACCTGGAATGCATACTCCGGTGTGTTGTCCAGCAGGAAGGTGGCATCTGACAGCACGAAACCCCGGGTATCCCCCACCAGGTTCCCCGCCAGGCGCAGCGTTCCCGCCAGCTTGTCGCCACCTTCGAAGCCGATCAGGAAGTCGTGGATGTCGCGGTAGTATGCGCTGATCTCGAAGTTGTACTGAAAATCGTCCGCGGTACCCTCCAACTTCCCGGCCAGCGTGAATTCGCTGCCGCTCCCGGGCGCCAGCAGCTGTATTTTTGCCTCGGCGCCGGTGACGCCCCAGCCCCTGTCCACGGCGAGCAGGTCCACCGCGATACCAAGGGGTTCCCCGTCGTAGTCCGCATCCGCTGACAGGCGGTAGTTGTTGCGATCGACCTGCCGACCGCGCAGACCCTTGAGTGGGAATATCCAGGTGTCTACCGAGGTGCCGATGAGGTGTACCTGGGCTATATCCAGTTCAGCGGGCAGCCAGCGCAGGTAGCCCAGCCACTGCATCGGCGCAGGATCGGAACCCTTGTCGCTGCCGGAGGTGTAGATCATCACGGCGCCGGCCCGCAGGGAAGATTGCGCCCGCTTTGTTCCGGCGGTCCCGGGCATTGGAATCGCGGCGGAAAAATCGAGGATCGAGAGCAGGGCCGGACCCTCGCCCGCAGCGGGGACCAGGTGAATCTCAGCCGCGGACAGCTCGCCCCGGTAGAAATCGACGTGCGGGTCGCGCAGTTCCAGGCGCAGTTCCGTGAACGCCGCCACCGCCCATTGCGCGGCGCCAAGCACAAACGACTCGGAGCGCAAAGCCAGCAGCAGAGCTGCAATGCCCGCGAGGAGCAGTGCGGCAACGGTGAATAAAAGTCGGCGCATCAGCCTGTTTTTTCTGCAGATTGGTGAAGTGGGAGTGTAGCACGCCGGGGAATTGCCCGGTTACAACGCGGGCGCCCGGAGGCGGCCATACTCGCGCAATTCTATGTTATGATGCCGCCGCTTCCGCGGGGGTCAAAACCCCGCGCATTCCCTCCCGGCCCGGGTGGTGAAATTGGTAGACACAGGAGACTTAAAATCTCCCGCTGCTAACGCGGCGTACCGGTTCGATTCCGGTCCCGGGCACCATCATCGACAGACGGACATCTATTCTTTCCCCGCCTTTTCCCCCGTTTTCAGGGCGCGACAGGCAACACCATTTTAGCCAGCAGTCGCCTCAGTTCCGCGCGCTCGCCGGCTTCAAGATTTCCGGTCATGCTCTCGATGGATTCAGCGGCGGCAGCCTCCAGCAACGGCCGCAATTTCCGGCCCTTTGGCGTCAGGTAGACACGCACGGCGCGGCCGTCGTCCTTGTCACTCTGGCGGCGGATATAACCGTTTTGTTCGAGCCGCGACAGCGCCCGGGTCGCGGCGGCCTTGTCGACGCCGATAACATCTGCCAGTTCCTGCTGCTTGCGGCCGTCGCGAATGTACAGGCTGAACAGGTACAGGTAGCGGCCCGGGCCGAGGTGGAGCGGGGCCAGCTCGCGCTCCAGTTGTTTCATCATCTGGCGGTGCAACAGCGCCAGGTAGCGGGCCTCGTGGTTGACCAGGTCGATCACGGTGTCGTCTCCGCTGCCGTGCCATGGGCCGGCAACAGCCAGGCGATGAATGCGAGGGGCAACAGTATCGCGGAGCCCAGGTAAAAAATATCATCCAGGCCCAAAGTGCGGGCCTGTATGCTGACCGCCCGTTCCATGGCTGCGAGGGCCGCCTGGGGATCCTGCAATTGCCGGGACAGCAGCTCCATAGCCTGTTGGTATTGCGGCGAGTCTGCCGAGATGGATTCAACGATGCGGCTGCGGTGGAAAATTGTCCTGTCATCCCACAGGGTCACGCCGAAGGCAGTGCCGAGGCTGGAGGCCAGCATACGGACAAAATTGAAGATGCCTGCAGCCGACGCCATTTTTTCCGCGGGCAGACCCACAAGCGTCAATACCATCAGCGGCATCCAGACAAAGGCCATGGCACCGCCCATCAGCAAGCGCACCGCGGCGACGAAGCCGGCGGTCGTCTCGGTACTTGTCCAGGCCTGCAGATAGAACGCCAGCACGAAAACACTGATCCCGAACATCACCGTCGGCCGGGCGTCCCATTGCCGCATACGCTGGCCCAGCGCCGGCATCAGGATTATCGGCAGCAGCCCGAACGGTGCCATCACCAGGCCCGCCCAGGTTGCGGTATAACCCATGGTGGTCTGCAGCCAGATGGGATAAATCACGGTCGCCAGGACATAGCAGATAAAAAATACCGAAAGGAGCACCGTGCCGGTCACAAAGTTGCGATGGGTAAACAGTGACAGATCCACCACGGGGTGCGCCTCGCCGGTTTCCCAGGCCAGGAACAGGAAGAAAAAAAGTACTGAAATTACCAGCATCACAATGATGGGGGTCGAATCCAGCCAGTCAAGCTCGTGGCCCCGGTCCAGTACCAGCTGAAAGCAGATCACCCCCACCATAAGCAAAACCAGGCCGATAAAATCAACTGGTTCCCTCCGGGTCTCACTTTCGAAGCGCCGCAGCAAATTCCAGCACACGAGCGCGCAAAACAGGCCGACGGGCGTGTTGATCAGGAAAATCCAGGGCCAGCCGAAATTATCGGTAATGTAACCGCCGATCAGGGGGCCCAAGACCGGCGCCACGGCGCTGGTGATACCCCAGATGCCCAGTGCCAGGCCGTGCTTTTCAGGCGGGTAAATGCGCAACAACAGGGACTGTGACAGGGGTAACAGCAGGCCGCCGGAAAATCCCTGCAGCGCGCGAAACAACAACAATTCGTTGAAGCCGGTGGAGATCGCGCACAGCCAGGAGGTCAGCGAGAACAGCAGGATGGCGATGGAGAAAACCCGAACCTCGCCGTAGCGGCGGGTAATCCACCCTGACAAGGGCAGTATGACCGCGAGGCAAACGCTGTAGACCGTGATCACCCAGCTGCCCTGGGAAGGGGTGGCGCCGAGGTTGCCGGAAATCGTAGGCAGGGCGACGATGGCGATGGTGGTGTCCAGGATATTCATGAAACTCGCCAGCGCCACGGCGAGGGTGGCGACGGCCAGGGGCAGGCCTTGCAGGCGCGGTTCAGAACCCGGTGTGGTCACAGTAGGGGCGTCGTCTCAGTTGCGGTTATCGGCAATGATCCGGGCGATCAGCGCCTCCGCACCTTCGTCCTGGTAATTGTATAAATCCGCGTCGGCCACCGGTACACCTGTCGCAGGCACCGCGAGGGGCGGGGCGCCGCGATCGTGGGTGTCCACGCGGATGTACACGGACGCGCCGAAGGGCAGGGGATGCTGCCGGTCAAATCCCTGCTCCAGGGCGATACGCACCGGTACCCTCTGCACGATCTTGATCCAGTTGCCGGTGGCGTTCTGCGGCGGCAACAGGGAAAATACCGAGCCTGTGCCCGTGCCTATACTTTCAACCCGTCCCTGGAGGGTGAATTCTGCACCGTAGAGGTCGCTGCGGATCTCCACCGGCTGGCCCGGGCGGATGTGCCGCAACTGCGTCTCCTTGAAATTGGCCTCGATCCAGGCGCTGTGGCGCTCCGCGATACTGAACAGCGGGGTTCCCGCCGCGATACGCTGGCCGGCCTGCACCCGCCGCCGGGCCACTTCACCCTCCACCGGGGAAATCACCACGGTCTTGCGCCAGTCGCGAAACGCCGAGCGCAGGCGCGCCGCCGCCACCATGACCATCGGGTGCTCGGTGAGTTCCTGGGTGCCGGCCCGCACCCTGGCCTTGACCAGCGCCAGGCCGGCGGTATCCAGCGCTACCCGCGTTTCCGACTCCCGGGTCCGGGCGGTGTCGAGTTCCTCCTTTGACACCATGTTTTTCGGGAACAGGCGCTGGCGTCGCTCGTATTCCTCCCTGGCCAGTTGATGGGTTACGGCCGCCAGTCGCTGCTCGGCCTGCAGCCGGTTGACCTCGGCGCGCAGGGTCAGAACATCCTGCACGGCCAGGGCCAACTCGCTCTTGCGCAGCGCCAGAGTCTCCAGTTCATCGCCGTCCGCCAGGCGCAGCAGTTCCTGCCCGCGAGTCACCGCCTGGTTCTGCTCCGGGCCGATCCATACCACGGTGCCCCCGATCTGCCCGCTGACCTCCACCAGGTTACCGGTGAGGTAGGCGTTTTCCGTGGTTTCGTACCAGCGTGCCTGCCAGAAATACCAGCCGGCTGCACCCGCGCCCGCGAGGGCTGCCAGCACAAGAA
>JAOUDU010000354.1 GCA_029859085.1 Gammaproteobacteria bacterium
TGGGTTGCTCCTTCGCCATAGCGATCAGACCGAAGAGCGCAAAGGTGCAGCCGGCCAGGGCAAACAGCGCCGCCCTCCCGCAGCTGCGCGTTCTGCGATTGCCAGCCCGGCGTGGCAGCGCCGGTGCACACCGTTGCCGGTCATTGGCCATGGGCGCACCTCAGGAATATTCATCGTTCGATTCTGGTGTGTTCACGGGAAAGCAGGGACAACATCAGTCCAAACCCAGCATCCGCCGCAGGGATGCCTCGTCTGCGCCGCCGCCGGCGAAATCATCAAACGCCTTGTCTGTCGTGCGGATGATATGCCGGTTGATGAATTCGACACCTTCGCGGGCACTATCCTCCCGGTGTTTAAGGCAGCACTCCCACTCCAGCACCGCCCAGCCGTCGAAGCCGTATTTGGCGAACTGGCTGAAGATGGCGCTGAAATCGACCTGGCCGTCGCCCAGCGAGCGGAAGCGACCGGGCCGGTCGCTCCAGGACTGGTAGCCGCCGTATACGCCGCTGCGACCACTGGGATTGAACTCCGCGTCCTTGACGTGGAACATCCTGATGCGCTCGTGGTAGAAATCGATGAACTGGACGTAATCGAGCTGTTGCAACACGAGGTGACTGGGATCATAGAGAATATTGCAGCGTGCATGATTGCCGGTCGCCTCCAGGAAGCGCTCGAAAGTGACCCCGTCGTGCAAATCCTCGCCGGGATGGATTTCGTAACACAAATCGACACCGGCCTCATCGAAGGCATTGAGAATCGGCAGCCAGCGGTCCGCGAGTTCCCTGAAGCCGGTTTCCACCAGACCGGCAGGACGCTGCGGCCAGGGATAAAACGTGTGCCACAGCAGCGAACCGGAGAAGGTCGCATGCGCTTTCAATTCCAGGTTCCTGCTGGCTTTGGCCGCCAGCAGCAATTGTTCCACCGCCCACTGCTGGCGCTCGACGGGTTTACCGCGTACTGCGGCCGGGGCAAAGCCGTCGAACATCTCGCCATAGGCCGGGTGAACCGCGACCAGCTGGCCCTGCAAATGGGTGGACAACTCGGTGATCTCCACGCCGTTGCCGGCGCAGATCCCCTTCAGTTCATCGCAATAATCCTTGCTCTCGGCTGCCCTGGCCAGGTCGATAAGGCCGGAATCCGAGGTAGGCACCTGAACCCCCTTGTAGCCGAGGTCGCCGGCCCAACGGGTGACATTCGCGAGGTTGTTGAACGGCGCCCGGTCACCGGCGAACTGGGCGAGAAATATGGCTGGCCCTTTCATTTTTGCCATGCTGGGTGCTCCGTGGTTTTCAGTACTCTGGAAATTGATGCCATTTTACATCGCTGGCGCTGGCGGCCACGGCAAGTTCTATAAAGGTCATACCGCGGATGGCCTCATCGATACCGGGACAATCCCTGCCGCGTTCAGCGGGGGGACGCCCCGCTTCGCACGCACGAATCCGGTCGGCAAAGGCCAGGTAAAGGTTGGCAAAGGCTTCCAGGTAACCTTCAGGGTGACCGCCGGGTGTCCGGGTATTGGCCGCTGCGAGGGGGCTCAGGTAGCCGGCGCCGGTGCGCAACATCTGGGTGGGCCGATCCGGCCATTTCAGCCACAGGGTGTTGGGTTCCTGCTGCGACCACTCCAGCCCGCCGTTTTCGCCATAGACCCGTATCCGCAGTGCATTCTCTTCGCCGACGCTGACCTGGCTCGCGATCAGTACGCCCCGGGCACCATTGTCGAACCGCAGCAGGATTGAGCCGTCGTCATCGAGTACCCGCCCGGGTACAAACGTGGTGAG
Source organism: Gammaproteobacteria bacterium (assembly GCA_029859085.1). Taxonomy (GTDB): domain Bacteria; phylum Pseudomonadota; class Gammaproteobacteria; order Pseudomonadales; family Halieaceae; genus JARRPM01. Next base: position 1,779 of record JAOUDU010000354.1, read on the forward strand.
GTCTGCACATACACTGCTGATCTGGAGGCCGGTGACGTACTCAGCCAGGTTGGCCGCGTGCACGCCGATATCGCCTATGCAACTGCTGATCCCGGCCAGTTTCGGGTCCAGCCGCCAGGCCGCCTGCTTGTTGCCGGCATCTTCCTGGCGATCGGCCAGCCAGCCCTGGGGGTACTCGACGATCACCTTGCGAATGCTCCCGAGGTCGCCGGCAGCCGCCCTGGCCCGCGCCTCCTTGACCAGCGGGTAACCGGTATAGGTATGGGTAAGGCCGTACAGCAGCCCGGTTTCCCTGACGATGTCCCGCAGTTGCAGTGCCTCTTGCAGGTTGAGTGTGGCGGGCTTGTCCGACAGCACATGGAAACCAGCGCGGAGTGCCGCCTCGGCAACAGGAAAATGGCTGTGATTTGGAGTCACGATCGCGACGAACTGCATGCGCTCGCCTGCCGGGAGCGCGGATTCGTCGGCCATCATCCGCCGGTAGTCGTCATACACCCGCCCGGGCGGCAGATACAGCGCGGCGCCCGAGCGCCGGGACCGGTCGGGGTCACTGCTGAAAGCGCCACAAACCAGTTCGATTTCGCCGTCCAGCGCCGCCGCCATGCGGTGCAGCCGGCCGATAAAGGCGCCCTCCCCTCCGCCGACCATACCCATCCTGAGTTTGGGCATTATTATTCTCCTGATCGGGCGCCGGAGTCGCCTTCCTTCCTGCATTTTTTGACTGCCGAATCTCTCATAATCAGCGACGGTATGCAAACTCTTACATAGTTACAGGCAGGCGATGTCCCGGCGCACCAGCTCGGGTAATTGACGCGTCTCACGCCCCACATGCACGGCGATTATCAATGGTTCCGGAAGGCACCTGAATACTTCCCAGGTACTCGCATACCATAACCGGCGGCGGCCACTTCGGCAGGGCCGATACCGGCACAGCCTACAAATATGCAACACTGTTGGCTATAAGCGGGATTGCATGATAACGTTTTCACCACACGCACGGAAATTGACGCAACCAGCGCCGGGCCGCGTTTAAACCAGGTGAGGAATTTGCCGGTGAACCGGGCACTGCAAGGTAAGGCCGGCGGCAGCTGAAACCTACCAACGGTGGAATTATGGTCATTGATTTAAAGCTTGAACCCATCACCCCGGATCTGGGGGCCTGCGTACGGATATCGTCGGACGAGATTCTGGGCGAAGGCGTTCCCTCCCTGCTGCTGGCGGCGCTCAACCAATATGGCGTACTGGTATTCCCGCGGATCGGCCTGAGCGATGAACAGCTGGTTGCGCTGAGCAACCAACTGGGAGATATGGAAGCCGCCCGCACCACCGCCGACGGCTCCGGGCCGAGCCAGATGGGCATTTACCGGATCGCGCTCGACAAGGACAACAGGAGCCAACGCGAGTATGTCGCGGGCAATGATTACTGGCACATGGATGGAACCTCCTACCAGACCCCGGGCAAAGCCACTTTACTGAAATGCGAGTCACCGCCCGGCGCCGGGGGCGATACCGAATTTGCCCATTTATTTGCGGCGTATGCAGCCCTCCCCGAACCCGGAAAGCGAAAGCTGCAGGGTCTGCGGGTCGTGCATTGTCTCGAAGCCGTCGGCCGCAAATTCAATCCCCATCCGACCGCGGAAGACCTGCAACGCTGGAATACCGTGTTTCCTCCCACCGAGCACCCGCTGGTCTGGAAGCAACTCGACGGCAGAACCTCACTGCTTATAGGTTCGACCGCGCAAGGTATTGCCGGGATGCCCCGGGACGAGGGAGAGGCCCTGCTGCAGGAATTACTCGACTGGTGTACCCAGGACCGGTTCACCTACCGCCACCACTGGCAGCAAGGCGACCTGGTCATATGGAACAATCCGGGCCTGCTGCACCGCTCCCACCCCTACACCGAAGATGCGGGGCGGGTAATGCACCGGACCACGATCAGGGGGTTCGAGGCGATCGCCTGATGCCGGGGTTCGCTTCTGCAAAACACGGGGGTGCAGCTCCAGCGTAGTGGCGACGCGCCCCAGGCAGCATTCGACGCTGGGTAGTGATTGCTTGATGATCTCCCGCACCTGTGCCTGGAGGTTGTCGGGGTAGCGCCGCTGCTGCGCGAAGTACGCACCGCTGGCAAGAACTGTAATGCCACCATCGTGATGCAGTAAGCAGGGCACCGGGGGAACACCATGCGCCTGAACCACAGCGGATGTCTTCGCCTTCCTGGCCTCGGCCGAGTCCAACTGCATCAACGGCTGCACCGCCAGCGCGGATGACGGGTTTTCGAACTTCAAGTACCCGTTGCTGCCACAGGGCCAGGCGGCGGCCAAAAGCGGGGCTCCCGATGACCGGGCCCTGGTGAGGCAGTTGGGGCTTGCGAACCGGGCGCCCCGGGGGTGGGGCCGGTGACCCTGAAAAATATTTGTCTAGACCTGGATGCAACGGTTCCGCGTACAGCTATACTCCGCCGGCGGCTACCTGCGCCAACCGGAATTCGGAAGAAGAGTCATGA
>JAOUDU010000353.1 GCA_029859085.1 Gammaproteobacteria bacterium
CCTCCTGTCCAGGCCTCGGGCTGGCGCTTGCTGCGCTGGTGCTGGTATTGCTTCCCACCCCCGCTGCGCGGGCCGAGACTGCCGTCGTCAGTGTCCCGGTCTCCATCGAGTACCCGCTGCTGCGTCACCTGCTGGTGCGGCAACTGTTCCGCACGCCCGACGGCACCCGGGAAATCCTCAATGACCCGAAGGAGTGCAACCGCATCCTCCTGAGTGATCCGGGCATCGGCGCACAGGGCGATGACCTGGAGATCACCGCCAAAGTGCAGGCGGAGCTGGGGGTCGATGTTTTTGGCAAGTGCCTCGACCTGATCCACTGGCAGGGCGGCGTGGTATTCCTCGGGCGGCCGGCGATACAGCCCGGCGCCAGGTCGGTCAAGCTGGAACCACGGAAAACCTGGCTCATCGCCGGCGACGGCAGCAAGATTTTTTCCGGGCGCCTGTGGGATGCGGGCAATGCCAGCCTGATGTCCTTCTTCGGCAGTTTCGTGCTCGATCTCACGCCCCAGTTGCAATCCCTTGGCGCTCTCCTGCCGGATGTGCTGCCCCACCGCAGCGCGGAGCAGCTGCAAGCCACGATCGACAGCCTTAACCTGAGCCAACTGGCGGTGAGCGCCGACGGCCTGGAGCTGGCCGTCAACTTCGAGGTTGAAGCCCTGGCCGAGGCGCCGGCACCGGCGCCGGCCGAGCTGACCCCCGAGGAACTGCAGCAACTGGAGTCCCAGTGGCAGATGATGGATGCGCTGCTGGTGGGCGCGGTCAAGCATTACGCATCGGCCACCCACCTGCAGGCCCTGCGCAGCGAGCTGCTCGACATCCTTATCGACAGCCGCTATCGACTGCGGGATGTACTCACCCAGCCCCCCAGTCGCGACAACGACGCGGTGCGCAGCTGGTTCATCGACAGCTGGCACCGCCTCAGCCCGGTGGTGCGCAGCATCGCCGAGGAGCAGGACGGGCAGGAGCAGCTGCTGTGGTTCAGCGCGGTCACCGCCGGCGACGCCCTCTACGCCCTCAACCAGCTGGGCTCCACCGTCGGCCTGGAGATATCCACCGAAGGGCTGCGGCGACTCGCCCGGATGATCAGTGCCGGCCAGGTCGACGAGCTGCTGCGCTACAGCGAGGATCTCGATCCCGATTTGCAGCGACTGCTGCGCGAAGACATCGACTCGGCGGAACCCGACACCTCGGCACTGCGGCTGAATTTCTCGCTGTTTCCCAGGGCCTTCGCCGAGGCGCCCGGTGAAAGCATCAACCAGTGGTTGCCGGTGAAGGGCAAGCTCGCGACTTACCTGCCGAAGGTGGAGAGCCTGCTGGAAAAAGCCGCCGACAAGACCCTGCAGCGACACAAGCTGGAAGGCGTGCACCGGGATACCTACGAAAAACTGGTGCTGGCCACCGCCTGGCAGGAGAGCTGCTGGCGCCAGTTCGTGGTAGTGAACAAGCGCATCGAACCGCTGCGCTCCAGCAGCGGTGACATCGGCCTGATGCAGGTGAATGAGCGGGTCTGGCGCGGGTTCTATGACTTGCAGAAACTGCGCTGGGATATCAGCTACAACAGCCGGGCCGGTTCTGAAATACTGCTGGATTATATGGTCAAGTACGCGCTCAAGCGGGGTGAGCACAAACAGCCGGGGGGTATCCCCAACCTGGCCCGGGCGAGTTACTCCGCCTACAACGGCGGCCCGGGCCAGGTGGCCCGCTACCGCAGCGCGAAGGTCCCGGCGGTGAACCGGAAAGTCGACAGCAGCTTCTGGGACAAGTACCGCCAGGTGGACGCGGGCAAGGCCAGGAACGTCGCCCGGTGCCTGGGCGAGGAACTGGATGGGCCAAGGGCCTGAGGCACACTGCTGGAAATGATGTTACGGTCCGGGACGGGTTCCGGCACCATGCGGGTCAAGACTATGGGTTGTGGTAGATGGATGAAGTGACACGGGAACAGGCGGAAGCCTGGCACGCAATGTCGGCAGCCGAGGCGGCCCGGCGGCAGGGCGTCGATCCCGCGGCGGGCCTCGGCAGCCGGGACGTCAGTGCAAGGCTCAACCGCTTTGGCAAAAACAAGCTGGCGGAAAAACCGCCGCGCTCGGCCTGGCTCGCCTTCGGCGACCAGTTCAAGAGCGGGCTGATCCTGGTACTGATCGGCGCGGGGTTCCTCGCCGGGGCCATAGGCGATCTGAAGGACGCCGCGGTGATCTTCATCGTGGTGTTGTTCAACGCCCTGCTGGGCTTCTGGCAGGAGCACCGCGCGGAGGAGACCCTGGCCGCGCTGAAAAAAATGCTGTCCCCGGAAGCCCGGGTCCGCCGCAACGGCCGGGAAGAGGAAATTCCCGCCGCCGAGCTGGTACCCGGTGACCTGGTGTTGCTGGAGGCCGGCGACCGGGTACCGGCGGACGGGCGGCTGCTGGCGACCCACAGCGCCCAGATCGACGAGTCGGCCCTCACCGGCGAATCGCATCCCGTTACCAAGCATGCCGGGGCCGAACTCCCGCCCGAGCTGACCCTGGCCGAACGGGTCAATATGGCCTACATGAATACCGTGGTCACCCGCGGCCGCGCCGAGTTGCTGGTCACCGCCACCGGCATGGCCACCGAGATGGGCCGGCTCTCGGGCATGCTGGCGGAAGCCGAAAGCGGGCCGACGCCGCTGCAGCGCCAGCTCGATACCCTCGGCCACCGCCTCGCGATCATCGCCTGCGGGGTGATCGCCGTGATCTTCGCGATCGGGGTAGCGCGCGGCGAACCCTTCCTGCAGATCGTGCTCACCTCCATCGCACTGGCGGTGGCCGCGATCCCCGAGGGGCTGCCGGCGGTGGTCACCGTGACCCTGGCCATAGGCGTGCACCGCATGGCCCAGCACCGGGCCATCGTCCGGCGCCTGGGGGCGGTGGAGACACTCGGCTGCACCACGGTGATCTGCTCGGACAAGACCGGGACCCTGACCATGAACCGGATGACCGCCCGCAACCTGGTCTACCAGGGCCAGCGCTTTTTCGTCACCGGCGAGGGCTACGACGGGGTCGGCGAGATCAACGCCGCCGGGGACGGCAATCCCCCCGACCTGGACCGGCTGTTGCGCCCGGCCACCCTTGCCAACGACAGCCGCATCAGTAACTGCCAGTTGATCGGCGATCCCACCGAGGGTGCGCTGCTGGCGATGGCGGCCAAGGCGGGATGGGATGTGGAGCACCTGGCTACCCACTCGCCGCGGGTGGCCGAGATTCCCTTCGACTCGGCGCACAAATTCCAGGCCACTTTCCACCTGGAGGAGGACGTCTGCAGGCTCTACGTAAAGGGAGCGCCCGATGTGTTGCTGGACCGCGCGGCCAATCACATCACCGCGAATGGGGAGACAGCGCTGGACCAGGCCGCCCGCTCCTACTGGGACTCGGAAAATGCCCATCTCGCCGGGAAGGCCATGCGCGTGCTGGCGCTGGCGGAAAAAACCATTCCGGCGCGGGATTTCAATTCCGCCGACGACCTGATGGCCCACGTATGCGATCTCACCTTCGTCGGGCTGGCGGGCATCTCCGACCCACCGCGCCCGGAGGCGCGCGACGCCATCGCCCTGTGCCGACGCGCCGGCATCGCGGTGAAGATGATCACCGGCGACCACCGCCTCACCGCCGCGGCCACCGCGCGGGAACTGGGAATCGCCGGCGAGGTCATCGACGGTATGGAGCTGGATACCCTGTCACAGGAAGAACTGGCCAGGCGGATCGATGGCATAGGCGTATTTGCCCGGGTCGCCCCTGAGCACAAGGTCCGTATCGTGCAGGCACTGAAGGCGGCAAACCAGGTGGTGGCAATGACCGGCGACGGGGTCAACGATGCACCGGCCCTGAAGAGCGCCGACATCGGCATTGCGATGGGCGAGGGCGGCACCGAGGTGGCCCGGGAGGCGGCCACGATGGTGCTGACCGATGACAACTTCGCCACCATCGTGGAAGCGGTCAGGGAGGGGCGCGCGATCTACGACAACATCGTCAAGTTCGTGCGCTTCCAGTTGTCCACCAATATGGGCGCGATCCAGACCGTGCTGGGCGCCAGCCTGCTGGGCTGGCCCACGCCGTTCACCGCGATCCAGATCCTGTGGATCAACATCATCATGGACGGCCCACCGGCGATGAGCCTGGGGGTAGAACCCCCGCGGGAGGGCGTGATGGACGAGCCGCCGCGGCGGCACGATACCCGCATCCTGTCCATACCGAGGTTTGTCCGCCTGTTCATCTACGGCCTGACCATGGCAGTGGGCACGCTGGGCGTCTTCCACTACGGCCAGCC
>JAOUDU010000355.1 GCA_029859085.1 Gammaproteobacteria bacterium
AGCCGTTTGCAGCGGTTATATCAACGGTTTCCTGGACGGTGCCTTTGCCACTGATCCGGGTGTTGTCGACAGCGTGGTGAGCCAAATACAGACCGAAGAGTCATTTTCCGAACGCGCTATTCGCACCCGCCTGGGTACAACCCTGGAGCGATTCGGGCCTTCCTACTACGCCGGTTTCTGCATCCCCGGCGATCTCCCGATGGACACCATCGTCAGAGAGCTGCTGGAAGTGGCGCAAGAGAAGTTGGACCACGCCGCGAAAGAAAATGCCAGGGATTACCTTTACCGCCTGTTGCAGACGCACCACCCGTGCGAGGAAGAGGCGCGCTAAGCCGGTCACGAGATGCCCCTGGACCGGGTCGCCGATAGGCGCCGGTCGGTAACCGGCCACCCGCAGGCGCTGACTTCATGCGAACACCCGAAGACGTCCAGGTGCATCCCGCCAGGAGTCAGCCTGCCATATATTCCGCCGAAAACTGGCGCATTCCCCGCAGTTCGGCCTTGTCTATGCGGCTGTGCCTGCGCAGAGTACGCTTGACCGAACGCCGGGCCTTGCGAGAGGCGGCCGTCACTGCCCGGTAGAGGTCGCTGTGAATGGTCTCGAAGCGGACCGATAGGCGCTGGGCCAATTGAACACAGACCAGTGCCTTCTTATCCATGCCGCCCTTCGGCCCGTTGATGTCCCCGAGGAAAACATCTACCGCAATAATTTTGTCTTCGGATCCGGCCAGGTTGCGGACCAATTGCCTCCTGACATGTGAGTCAATAGCGGGAGTGAGTTCGAAGCCCTGGGTTTGTATGTAGATTCTCATAGCGTCTCTCCTTTGTGGTGACAGTTTCATCTTACCTGTGCACGCTGTTTCGTATAGTCGGAGTATTCGAGACAGTAATCAGTTAATTGCGAAGTGATCGAACACCAGGGTCACCTCCCGGCGGATGTCTGTGGTGACGCCGGTTATTCCCGGCTGCAACTATTCGTCGGGATTCACGAACTTCAGCAACCGGAGTTCCGGATAGTCGCCAGCACCTCATTGGCTCACGATAGGGGGATCTGGAAATGGGGGATTTTCAATGGCGAAAATACTGATAAGGAACCTGGCCGAGTCCGACTGGAGGCCGGTAATTCAAGCGAAACTGCAGGTAATGCTGGGATCGATGCTCGCCCACATCAGCCGCATAGAAGTCGAATTCGCGCAGGCCCCGGGTCAGCGCGGCGGCCAGGGGGCCTATGTCTGCCAGCTCCATGTGACCGAAGGCAATGGCGAAATCCACGTGCTCTACAACAGGCAGCCTGACGCCAATCTGGCGATAGAGGGCGCAATCGCCAGGGCGAGGCGGGCGATTACCAGGCTGAGCAGGGCCCGCGTCAGTGCCTGGGGCCAGGCATCAGCGCAGTAGCAACTCGCGCCTTGCGTTTTCGATGATGTTGAGGACCGCGGGGTGTTTCAGTTTGCGTTCCGGGGAGATGGCGTAGTATTTCTCTTCCACGGCGATGGCCGGACCGATGCGTCGGCAGCGGTACATCTGCTCTACTTCTTCACTGATGGCCGCTGGAGCGGGGAATATGCCGTTTCCCGCCTCACCGAAGGCTTTCATCAGCGCGCTGTCTTCAAATTCAGCCACCAGTGTCGGCGAGATGCCCTGCTGGTCAAACCAGTCATCCAGCGCGCGCCGGATGGGGTTGTCCATTGTGGGCAGCAGGATCGGCGCCTTGTCCAGTGAGCGGGGGAAGTCCTTCTCGTACTGGCGGTTGCTGCCTTTTCGCACGAACAGCGCAATCTCACTGGAGCCCAGGGCATGGCTGAAAGCCTTGACCGAGAGCCCGGACGGGATAGGCCGGTCCGACAGCACCAGGTCGAGCTGATGTATGGCGAGGTCGCCCAGCAGGGCTTCCAGTCCTCCTTCCTGGCACACCAGCCTGATAGCTATTTCTGAATGCAGTACCGGCTGCAGTATGCGCGAGGCGATCAGCTTGGGTATGGAGTTGACCACGCCTACCGCGAGCACTGCCGGTACCACGACCCTCCCGGTTTTCACCCGGGAGGTGAGTTCTGCACCCAGGGTGAATATTTCATCCGCATACTGGTACACCAGGTGACCGGTTTCGGTCATGACCAGGCCGCGGCCCACCCGGTTGAACAGGGGTTCACCCACCGCGTCTTCCAGCAGCTTCAACTGCCCGCTGATTGTCTGTGGGGTAAGGTGCAGGCTCTGGGTAGCCTTGGCGATACTGCCTTCCCTGGCAACTGTCCAGAAGTACAGAAGGTGGTTGTAATTCAGGTGTCTCAATGGCGTCGGGTTCCCCTGTTTATTCAGCGCTGTGGTCGGCTGCCAGTTTCGGTGTAAGCGAGCGAATGGAAAAACCGATTTATACTGAACTAATCATCGTAAAGGTCGAATAATGATACATCGTTAAAAACGCGCCATCCACAAGATATATTCGAATGGACCTGATCAGCGCTGATATCGATACTCAGCCTCGTAACAACCATTGGAGGTTCACTGTATGTATTCCGAAACCAACAACCAGGCTGCCGCCGCGGCGGCGCAACCCATTTCCGTGCTGCAGTCCGGCGCCGGCCAGAAGGTGCTGCGAGATACCTATCGCCTGCTGTCCGCGACCCTGCTCTTCTCCGCAGTGATCGCCGGCACAAGCGCAGCGCTGAGGTTGCCCGCACCGGGGTTGTTGCTGACCCTGGCGGGCTATTTTGGCCTGCTGTTCCTGACGTTTCGGCTGCGCAACAGCCTCTGGGGGCTGGCCTCGGTGTTCGCCCTGACGGGTTTCATGGGCTACACCCTGGGCCCGGTGATCGGCCATTACCTTGGTATGGCCAACGGTCCCCAGCTGGTCGCGACAACCATGGCTGTGACTGCCGGCGCCTTCCTTGGACTTTCCTGGTATGCGCGCAGCTCGGCCGCGGTGAATATGGCCAATTGGGGATCTTTCCTGATGATCGGTATTATCACGGCCTTTGGCCTGGGCCTGGCAGCAGTGTTTTTCCAGATGCCGGCGCTGGCCCTGGCGGTATCAGGCCTGTTTGTGCTGTTGATGAGCGGCCTGATCATGTTCGAGACCCAGAACATCGTTCGCGGCGGGGAAACCAATTACATTATGGCCACCGTCTCGCTGTTTGTGTCGATCTACAACCTGTTTGCCAGCCTGTTGCACATCTTTGGCTTCCTCGGCGGGGAAGACGGCTAGTGGCGGCCGGCGCAGCGGTTACTGAAATCCCACCACGGGGTGCGGGATGTAGGGCGCCTCGAGGCGTTCCACTTCCTGCTCCGACAGTGTGACTTCGAGTGCCGCGAGGGCGTCCGCCAGGTGCAGGTCCCTGGTGGCGCCGATGATGGGCGCCGTTACATCCGGGTGTTGCAGCAGCCACGCCAGCGCCACCTGGGCCCGGGGCAGGTCACGCTCCCGGGCGAGTAGGGACACCACTTCCACTACCTTGCGGTCGGCCTCTGCGGTTGCCGCGTAAAGATAGTCGCCAAAAAAATCGTTGGCCGAACGCTCGGTGGCCGCGTCCCAGTCCCGGGTCAGGCGGCCCCGGGCGAGGGGGCTCCAGGGGATCACTCCCACCCCCTGGTCGCGGCACAGGGGCAGCATTTCCCGCTCCTCTTCCCGGTTGAGCAGGTTCAGGTGGTTCTGCATTGAGATGAACCGGGTCCAGCCGTGTCGCTCCGCCGTGTACTGGGCCTTGGCGAACTGCCAGGCGTACATCGACGAGGCGCCCAGGTAGCGGACCTTGCCGAGTTTGACCAGGTCGTGCAGCGCCTCCATGGTTTCCTCGACAGGTGTCTCGTGATCCCAGCGGTGAACCTGGTAGAGATCGATATAGTCCGTGCCGAGGCGTTGCAGGCTGTCATCGACTGCGTGGAATACCGCCTTGCGCGACAGGCCGCCGGCATTCGGGGCCTGGCGCCAGGGCATGTACAGCTTGGTGGCGATGACCACCTCGTCGCGCCTGCAAAACTCCTTCAGGGCCCGGCCCACGATCTCCTCGGAGGAGCCGTCGGAGTAGGCGTTGGCGGTATCGAAGAAATTGATACCCGCGTCCACGGCCTGGCGGATCAGGGGCCTGCTGGTGGCCTCGTCGAGGGTCCAGGGGTGCATGCCGCGCCCGCTCTCTCCGAAACTCATGCAGCCCAGGCACAGGCGCGATACCTTGAGGCCGCTATGCCCGAGGTTTACATACTGCATGTTATCTCCATTGCTTTCGCGGCAGGGCGGGCAGGTGCCGGGCGAGTCGAGCCACCTG
>JAOUDU010000356.1 GCA_029859085.1 Gammaproteobacteria bacterium
TCGACCGAGCTGCCGTGCTGCGCCAGCCCCATGAGCGGCGCGTTGAAGAATTCCGGGAAGAGCGCGATGTCACAGCGATAATCCGACAGCGCATCGATGAAATACTCGACCTGCTGCAGCAGCTCCTCGACGCTCCGCATCTCCCGCATCTGCCACTGCACGCAGCCGATGCGCGCAACCGACTTCCTGGCGCCGAAGAGCTTGGGATGGCGCGGCTCGTAGTAGATATTGAACCACTCCAGCAGGGTGGCGTAGCCCTGCGATTCCTTGTCCTCCGGCAGATAGGCCCGCAACACGCGCTTGACCTCGAAGTCATTGGCCAGCTGAAAGCTCAGGATGGGGTCGTAGATCTCCTTGCGCTTGACCGCCTCGATATATTCCTGCGGCGACAGCTCACCGGCATGCTGGGCGTAGCTGGGAATGCGTCCGCCGGCGATGATGGCGCGCAGATTGAGGCTGCGGCACAGCTCCTTGCGCGCCTCGTACAGGCGGCGCCCCAGGCGCATGTCGCGGTAATCGGGATCGACGAACACATCGACGCCGTAGAGCACGTCGCCGTTGGGGTCATGCGTGGTGAGATAGGCATCGCCGGTGATCTCGTCGTAGCTGTGCTCGTCACCGAACTTTTTGTAGTCGACCACCACGGCCAGCGCGGCCGCCACCACCTTGCCGTTGTCCTCGATGCAGATCTGACCCTCGCCGAAGGTCTTGAGCATGACCAGAAATTTCTTGCGTGGCCAGCCCCCGCCCATCGTACGGTAGACCCGGTCCATGATGCCTTTGATGTCGGCATAATCTTCCGCCTGCAGGCTGCGCAGGCGCAGGCGGTGCTCAGATGCTGCCGGCAGGCTGTCTTCCTGGTCACTCATATGCACTACTCGGTATGATCGTTGGGGGGGGCATTATACACGCTGCGCGCTGCGGCGCAGACTCGCGGGCGGCGCAGCGGTTGTGGCGCGGGCCCTGTGCCGGGCCCCGCGTTGCGTCAGTCCTTCAACGCTTTGCCGGTGCGGCGCCGGGCCGCGAAAAACTCGCTGACCGCGGCGCCGCAGCGGCAGGCCAGCACGCCCTCCTGCCACTGCACGCGGTGATTGAGATAGGGGGCATCGAGCAGCCGGCCCTGGCTGATCACGGCGCCGGCCTTGGGCTCGCGGGCACCGAACACCAGGCGGCCGATGCGGGCATGCACCAGGGCACCGGCACACATGCTGCAGGGCTCGATCGTCACGTACAGGCTGGCGTCGCGCAGGCGGTAATTGCCAATGCGCCCGGCCGCATCGCGCAGGGCCTGGACCTCGGCGTGGGCAGTGGGATCGCAGGCGCTGATGGGACAATTGAAGCCCGCCCCGACGACCTCGCCGCCCAGCACCACCACCGCGCCCACCGGCACCTCGCCGCGCGCGGCACCGAGCGCGGCCTGCTGCAGCGCCAGCTCCATCCAGGCGGCATCCGCATCGGCGTTGCCCGCCACGGTTCCAGCGTTGCACGTAGCCGCTCTGCCAGCATCGGCCATCTGATTCAGCGCCCCCTCGCGTGTTGAACATCAGCGGAGTGATGTCGCTATTGGCGAGCCGTCCGCGGGTTCGATTCTAACCCATCCGGGTGCATCTGCGGTTTTCTGGGCCGGCGCTGGGGCGCTTTCCCGCTGATCGGCACATTGCCCACGCTGGCCGGGGTGAACAAGCGGCTAACGCTTGCGCTGCCGGTAAAATCGGGTCACCCTTGGTCCGTCCGCCAACCATTCCTGGTGTGACATAATGTACCGTGGCCCGGGGTTGCCCTCGCGAAGCGCCAGCAGCCCGGTTTGAAGGGTTGCTATATGCTGGCGCGGCTCATCATTGGCCTGACAAGCACGGCGGAGGGAGACGCTGCGTCACCCGACGGGTATGGATCGATATCGGCCGTTCAGCAACCTTCCCGGAAACTCGCTCTGAAAACGCAGCCCCCGAATAAAGCGGCGGCCATGCGGCCAATGGGTGACATCAGGTTGGAGAACGCCAGTCCAATGGTTACAGCCCCCCCAAGCAGAATCGCCTTTTTCTTCATGCTGTCAAACGCAGGCATTGCCTTCGCAGATGACCATCCGATGATGGAAGAGGTCATCGTGGAGGGCAGAAGTACAGTATTGGTGGGCACCGCGCTGTCCGCTTCCGAGGGCGTCGTCGGGCAGGAAGACCTGGCGTTGAGGCCACTACTGCGGCCTGGCGACGTGCTTGAATCAATCCCCGGAATGATCGTGACTCAGCATAGCGGATCGGGCAAATCCAATCAGATGTTTCTGCGCGGATTCAATCTGGATCACGGTACCGACTTTGCCACCTGGATAGACGGCATGCCAGTCAATATGCGCACCCATGGACATGGCCAGGGTTATACCGATATCAATTTCCTCATCCCGGAGACCATCGATCACCTGCGGTATGTGAAAGGTCCCTATCACGCGGAATTGGGGGACTTTTCCTCGGCCGGCGGCACCCATATCAGCACGGTTGATCGTATGCCGGATAAGCGCTTGAAGTTAGGGGTCGGGGAAAACGGATACCGTCGTCTACTGGCGATGGGTGGCGCCGGCACTGGCGAGTTCTATCTTGCCGGTGCGCTGGAATATCAATCCTACGATGGACCATGGACGGATATTGAAGAAGACGTGAGAAAAATCAACGGGCTACTGAAGCTCGGCCATAGCGATGAATCCGGCAGCTGGAACATCACTGGCATGTACTACGACAACGACTGGAATGCCGCTGACCAGATACCGGCACGTGCAGTATCGCAGGGCCTGATCGACGAACTGGGATCCATTGATAAGACCCTGGGCGGCGCGACACGCCGCGCCAGTTTATCCGGACAGTACCGAAGACAATCTGAAACGAGCAGCACCACATTGAGCGCCTATGTGATCGATTACCGGATGAGGCTGTGGTCCAACTTCACCTACCTGCTGGATGACCCGCTGCAGGGCGATCAGTTTGAACAGCTCGATGACCGCACGATCTGGGGCGGTAGCGGACAGCACCATTGGTCTGACGGTGAACGGCAGCAGTTTCATCATCGGCTGGGCGCAGAAGTGCGTTACGATGACATCGAGAGGGTGGGCCTCTACCACACCTGGCAGCGGCAGCGTATCGAAACCACGCGGGAAGACCGTGTCGAAGAAGCCAGCATCGGCCTGTTCTATGAACTGGAATGGCAATTTGCCGACAACTGGCGGACAGCACTGGGATTGCGCGGTGATTACTACCGTTTCGATGTGGATGCCGGCAATCCGGCAAACTCCGGCAAGGAATCCGCCAGCATTGTCAGTCCGAAAGCCAGCCTGATTTACACCTTTTCCTCTGTGACGGAAGCCTATCTCAGTGTAGGGCGGGGGTTTCACTCCAATGACGCCCGCGGCACAACGATTACGGTGGACCCCGTCACCGGTGAATCCGTTGCTGCAGTGGACCCACTGGTAAGGTCGCAAGGCGCTGAGTTGGGGTTCAAGACCATGTGGCTGGAAGGCTGGAACAGTTCCCTGGCTCTGTGGCGCCTCGATCTCGATTCCGAATTGCTGTTTGTCGGCGACGCCGGTGCCACAGAGGCAAGCCGGCCCAGCACCCGCTGGGGCATGGAGTTCAATAACTACTGGGCGACCAATGAAATCTGGACGATAGAAGCCGATCTCGCCTGGACCGATGCAAAGTTCGATGACAGCGCAGCAGAAGGCGATGAGATTCCGGGGGCCATTCCTTTTGTGGCCACAGCTGCGCTGACTGCCGACTACCCGAATGGCTGGTTCGGATCATTCAGGGTTCGCCACTTTGCCAGTTATCCGCTCATAGAAGATAACAGCGAGAAATCCGACGGCTCAACAATTGCCAGCCTGGCTCTGGGCTGGCAGAACGCGACCTGGCGCCTGCAACTCGACATCCTGAATATCTTTGACTCCGGCGATCACGACATCGACTATTTTTATGCCTCTCGCCTGCCAGGGGAACCTGCTGATGGTGTAGAGGACAATCACTACAAGGTTTTCGAGCCTCGCCAGGCAAGAGCCTACATCAGCGCCACGTTCTGAGCACTGCATTGCGGAGGGGATACCGGTTCGGCCCACGATAGTCGCCAGGCGGTAAGTAATGGGGTGGACTCCTCCTCACTCCACCGATCGGCGTCAATGCGCCAGAATGGCAAGTGCAGGCCCGCCATTCGCGAACTGAGGACACGCCCGCGATGAACATCAAACGAGCTGGTGTCGATATTGCAATAT
>JAOUDU010000357.1 GCA_029859085.1 Gammaproteobacteria bacterium
CATCAGGTCGGGGTTGAAGGTCTTCATGGCCAGGCTGGCCGCCAGCCGCGGGACCACGCCGATGCCGGTGGCCAGCACCTCGCCGTCGTCGCGGAAAGCCTCGGCGGCGGCGACAATGCACAATTCCGCCAGGGTGTATTCGATTGCTGCGTCAGTCATTCCAGTAAGCTCTCCGTGGCCGCTCAATAGGTGGGCAATGTGATGGCGCGAATGGCGTCGAGTCCGCCGACATTGCGCTGGTACTCTTCCTCGGAGGCGCCCACGAACTGCTCCATGTACTGCGCAATACCGCCCTCCCCGGCGCTCGCCGTGTAGGCCTTGAAGTGCGGCGCGTCAAAACCGTACAGCGGGCTGCAGGAGGTGGGATGGGCGCCGCCGGGAATATGGACCACCCCGGTGGTGGCGGCCCGCTCCCAGAACACCATGCGGGCCTGGGCGGGGTCGCGAAAGAATTCCGTATCCACCAGTTCATCGCAGGACACGTAGGTCCTGTCCGCCGCCCGCGCGTACCAGTCGTCCATGTAATGGTCGGGGCCGGCAATCTGGCAGACCCCGCGGGCGTCCGCCCGGTCAACATGGATCAGCGCCGCGTCCAGCTTCAGCGCCGGCATGGCCACCCACTCCTTGTCGTCGTAGGGGCTGTCGACCAGTTTTATATCCGGGTTCTGCCGGATGATGTCCGTGCCCAGGCCCACCTGGGTGGGAATGAAAGGCACGCCCCAGGCCGCCGCCCGCAGGCCCAGCAGCAACATGCCCTCGTCTATTTCCATCACCTCCAGCGCACCGCCCTGGCGCGCCTGGCGGAAGTAGGGTTCCAGCGGGATGAAATCCAGCGACACGAAGGCGAACACCAGCTTCTTCACCCTGCCCGCCGCGCACAGCATACCGACGTCGGCGCCACCGTAGGACACCAGGGTCAAATCCTTGAGGTCGGAGCGCAGTATCTCCCGCACCAGGGCCATGGGCTTGCGCCGCGGGCCCCAACCGCCGATGCCGATGGTCATCCCGTCGCGCAACTGCGCCACTACCTGCGCCGCGCTCATTTGCTTATTCACTCAACTGTCTCTCCACTTTTTTCCGATAAGGATGGCGGGTTGAAACCCGCCCTGCACCAAGCATGCGGCTATCAGCGGCCACGCGTTAACCGACTATCCGCGCCATGCGGTAGTCGTGTTTCACAAAATTCACTCCCAGGGTGCTCTCGGTGCGGCGCACCCCGTCGATACTGCTGATCCGCGTATGCACGAATTCCGCCAGGTGCTCGGTGTTGCGCACCATCGTGATCGCCAGTATATCCGAGCGGCCCAGCATCACGGCGACAAAACCCAGTTCCGGTATTGCCGCCAGCGCCGTCGCCACTGCCCGGGTGCGGCTGCTGCGCTCCACCTCGATCCAGACGTAGGCCAGCAGGGCATCGCCGAAACGGTCGATGTTGGTGACGGCGGTGAGGCGGATCTGCTTTTCCTCCTCCATCCGCTTGATGCGGGCCCGCACCGTGCCCTCGGTCACCCCCAGGTCGCCGGCGATCTGGCCATTGCTGAGCCGCGCGTCCCGGGACAGGCGGGCCACGATACGCCTGTCAACCGCGTCCAGCCTGGGGCGAGTCGCGCCGGTGCCGGGTGCGGCAGCAGCGGAGCTGCTCCCGGTAAAAAAAGCCTCCTCGGGAAACGGCCCGTCGTGAAACGGCACCCAGTCCGGCTGGTTTTTCAGCACATCCAGCGCCAGTGCCGGCATCAGGCGCCGCACCCCCGGCAATGCGGCGAGCTGCTCGCCCACCAGTTTATTGAGCGCCGCCTGGTCCTCGCTCACCACCAGGATCTCGATGTCCTGGGCGCCGACCACCACGTTGACGGAAAACACCTGGGGGAATGTCGCCAGGTCCCGGGCCACCGCTTCCGGCGAGCGGCCCTCCACCTGCACGCCGATGGCCAGCAACAGGCCGAAACCCGCCGCCTCGATATCCGTCACCGCCACCAGCCTCATGGTGTTGGATTCCTCCAGCCGCCGCACCCGGGCCCGCACCGTGTTCTCGGTCACACCGAGCTCCCGGGCGATGGCCCGGTAGGGCAGCCGGCCGTCGCCGCGCAGCAGTCCGATAATGGCCTGGTCCATGTCGTCCAGCGCGATCGGGCCAGCTGCGGCAGCCGCGGGCAATCCGCTCATGCGGGCTCGCCCGCGGCCAGCCGGCGCAGCTCGGTCTTGAGCACCTTGCCCCCGGCATTCAGGGGGAAGGCGTCGAGGAAGCGCACCGAGCGCGGCACCTTGTAATTCGCCATATTGGCGCGGCACCAGTCGATCACCGCCGCCTCGTCCAGTGCGGCGCCGGGGGCGAGCACCAGGTAGGCCCGCGCCACCTCGCCCAGGCGCTCATCCGGCACCCCGATCACCGCCGCCCGGGCGACGCCGGGCATGCTGCAGAGGCTGTTTTCAATCTCCGCCGGGTAGCAGTTGAAGCCGCCGACGATAAACATGTCCTTGATCCGGTCGGTGATGCGCACGTAACCGTCCGCATCCATCACCCCCACATCGCCGGTCCGGAGCCAGCCATCGGCGGTAATCGCCCGCGCCGTCTCTTCCGGGTTATCGAGGTAGCCGCGCATCACGTTGAAGCCCCGGCACCAGATTTCCCCGGCCTCCCCCCTGGGCACCTCGATGCCCCCGGCATCCACGCACTTCATCTCAACCCCGTCCATGGCCCGGCCCGAGCTGTGGGAGATGCGCTCGGCGCTGTCATCCGCCCGGCAGATGGAAACCACGCCGCAGGTCTCGGTGAGGCCGTAGGCGGTCACCACCACCTCGAAGCCCAGCTCCTCCCGCATCTGCTCGACCAGGGCCACCGGCACCGGCGCCGCGCCGGTCACCGCGAGCCGCAGGCTGCTGAGGTCGTAGTCGCCCCGGCGGGGGTGGGCCAGCAGGGACTGGTAGATCGTGGGCGGGCCCGGGATCATCGATATCCGGTCCCTGGGGATGCGCGCGAGCACTTCATCCAGGTCGAAGCTGGGCACCGGCAGCATGTGGGCGCCGCGGATAATCGCTGCCAGCCAGCCGGCCTTGTAGCCGAAGGAATGAAAAAACGGGTTGATAATCAGGTAGTTATCGTCCGAGCGCAGGTCGACCGTCGCGCTCCAGGTCTCGAAGGTGCGGATATTCTGGCCGTGGCAGGTGACCACGCCCTTGGGCTTGCCGGTGGTGCCGGAGGTGAACAGGATATCCAGGGTATCGTCGGGGGCCAGGGCGGCGGCGCGCCGGGCCACCTCCTCCCCGGGCACACCGGCCCCGGTCGCCAGGAAGTCCTCCCAGGACATGGCTCCCTCCGCCTCACCGGACAGCATGACGGTTTGCTCCAGGCCCGGCAGCTCCTGCCCCTGCAGCAGCTGCGGGTAGTTCACCCCGAGAAAATCCCCGACGGTGAACAGCAGCCGGGCGCCACTGGCCTGCAGGATATACGCCGCCTCGGCCCCCTTGAGCCGGGTATTGAGCGGCACCAGCACCCCGCCGACGCTCTGGGCGCCGATGGCGGCGACGATCCACTGGTAGATATTGGGGGCCCAGATCGCGACGCGGTCGCCTTTTTCCAGCCCCGCCGCGACAAATGCCCGGGCCGCCTGAACCCTGGCCGCGTCCAGTTCGGTGTAGCTCAGTCGCACCTCGCCGTCGGTAATGGCGATGCGCTCGCCATGGGCCGCCGCCGCTTCAGCGACGACCTGGGGCAGGGTGCGGGCTCGGTAGTGGTCTGCGGGCATAGCAATCGCCTGGAACGCAACTCGGGATGAATCGAAGCGCTATATTAGGCAGGTATCCCATTCCAGGCAACAGTTTTTCGTATTTTTATTATTAATATATTACGAATAGCGGTTATATTTGCACCGAGTCGCTGCGCTACCCCGGAAACGAGTAATCCTTGAACATCTGGCGCAAGGTCACTTTCTGCAGCTTGCCGGTGGCGGTGTGGGGCAGCTCATCGACAAACTCCACTGCCTCCGGCGTCCACCACTTCGCGATCTTGCCGTCGAACCAGGCCAGCATCTCCTCGGCGGTGAGATCCTGGCCGTCGGCGTTGCGCACGACGATGAGCAGGGGCCGCTCGCTCCACTTCGGGTGAAAGTGGCCGATCACCGCGGCTTCGGCCACCTTGGGGTGGTCGGTGGCCACGTTTTCCACCTCGATGGAGGAGATCCACTCGCCGCCGGACTTGATCACGTCTTTGGTGCGGTCGGTGATGGCCATGAAACCCTGGGG
>JAOUDU010000358.1 GCA_029859085.1 Gammaproteobacteria bacterium
GCCGTATTCACCGCATCGAGCACATCCCGCGCCGCCAGGGGTATCGGGGTGCCGGGGCCGAAGATGCATTTGACGCCGGCCTTGAACAGGAAATCGTAGTCCTGCCGCGGGATCACACCGCCGGCGATCACCACGAT
Organism: Gammaproteobacteria bacterium; assembly: GCA_029859085.1. Taxonomy (GTDB): domain Bacteria; phylum Pseudomonadota; class Gammaproteobacteria; order Pseudomonadales; family Halieaceae; genus JARRPM01. Next base: position 138 of record JAOUDU010000358.1, read on the forward strand.
ATCGTCCGCGCCCTGCTTGCGCAGCTCCTCAATCAGCTGCGGCACCAGCGTCTTGTGGCCCGCGGCGAGAGAGGAGGCGCCGACGACGTGCACGTCGTTCTCGATGGCCTGGCGCGCCACCTCCTCGGGGGTGGAAAACATCGGTGACAGGTCGATATCGAAACCCACGTCGGCAAAGGCCGTGGCGACAACCTTGGCGCCCCGGTCATGGCCGTCCTGGCCCATCTTGCACACCAGCATACGGGGGCGCCGACCGTATTTCTCAACAAAGGCGTCGATGTCCTTGCTGATTGCCTGCCAGTTCTCGTCCTGCTGGAAAGCGGAGCCATACACGCCCGACACTGTCTGGGCCTGGGCGTTGAAGCGACCGAATTCACGTTCCATGGCGAAGGAGATCTCCCCTACGGTGGCGCGGCGACGGGTCGCCTCGATGGAAAGCTCGAGCAGGTTGCCCTTGCCGCTGACCGCGCACTGGTAGATGTCTTCCAGTATAGCCTCTACCGCGGACTCGTCGCGGCTGGCGCGGATACTGGCCAGGCGCGCGAGCTGGGCCTGGCGCACCGCCTCGTTGTCGATATCGAGGATATCAACCGGATCTTCTTTTTCCAGCCGGTACTTGTTGACGCCGACGATCACGTCTTCGCCACGGTCTATACGCGCCTGCTTTTTGGCCGCAGCCTCCTCGATGCGCAGCTTCGGCATGCCGGTCTCAATGGCCTTGGCCATGCCGCCGGCCAGCTCAACCTCTTCGATCAGCTCCCAGGCCTTGTCGGCCATATCCTGGGTGAGGCTCTCCATCATGTAGGAACCGCCCCATGGATCCACCACCCTGGTGATGCCGGTCTCCTCCTGGATCACGAGCTGGGTATTGCGCGCGATACGTGAGGAAAACTCCGTGGGCAGCGCGATGGCTTCGTCCAGCGCGTTGGTGTGCAGGGACTGGGTGCCGCCGAACACCGCGGCCATCGCCTCGATGGTGGTGCGCACCACGTTGTTGTACGGATCCTGCTCGGTCAGCGACCAGCCGGAGGTCTGGCTGTGGGTGCGCAGCATCGAGCTCTTCGGGTCCTTCGGGTTGAACTCGCTGACGATGCGGGCCCACAGCAGGCGCGCCGCCCGCATCTTGGCGATCTCCATGTAGAAGTTCATGCCGATGCCCCAGAAAAAAGACAGGCGGGGCGCGAAGTCATCGATGCCCAGGCCGGCTGCGATCGCGGTACGGATGTATTCCTTGCCGTCTGCCAGGGTGTAGGCCAGCTCCAGCGCGGCGTTCGCGCCCGCCTCCTGGATATGGTAGCCGGAGATCGAAATGGTATTGAATCGCGGCATGTTGTGCGAGCAGTAGGCGATGATGTCGCCGATGATTTTCATACTCGGCTCGGGCGGGTAGATATAGGTATTGCGCACCATGAATTCTTTCAGGATATCGTTCTGGATGGTGCCGTTGAGTTGCGCCTGGGGCACGCCCTGTTCCTCGGCGGCGACGATATAGCCCGCCAGCACCGGCAGCACCGCGCCATTCATGGTCATGGACACGGACACCTTGTCCAGCGGAATGCCGTCGAACAGGATTTTCATGTCCTCGACTGAATCGATCGCCACGCCGGCCTTGCCCACATCCCCCGCGACCCGCGGGTGATCCGAGTCATAGCCCCGGTGGGTGGCAAGGTCGAAGGCCACGGAGACCCCCTGGCCGCCAGCGGCCAGCGCATTGCGATAGAAGGCGTTGGATTCCTCGGCGGTGGAGAAACCCGCGTACTGGCGGATAGTCCACGGGCGCCCGGCGTACATCGTGGCCTGGGGGCCGCGGATGTAGGGCGACATGCCCGGCATGGTGTCGGTGTAGGGCAGATCCTTTACATCCGCCGCGGTGTAGAGCGGCTTTACCGGGATGTCTTCCGCAGTGTGCCACACCAGGTCATCAAGGCTGCCGCCCCGCATCTGTTTTGCCGCCAGATCACGCCAGGCATCGGCAGTGGCTTTGGCCTTGTCGTAAATCTTGTCAGTCATGGGCGAGTTCCTCGCAAAGCGCTCAGTGATGGTCCCCGGCGGGCTGGTTGATCTCGATCAAGACGCCGTCGCAGCTTTTGGGATGAATAAAAATGACCATGGATCCATGGGCCCCGGGGGTAGGTGCGTCCGCCAGGAACTGGTAGCCCTTGGCCCGCAGCCTGGCCACGTCCTCGTCGATATTGTCCGAGCGAAAACACAGGTGGTGCAGGCCGCCGCCCTTTTTCTCCAGGTAGGTGGCCACAGGACCCTTGCCCTCCAGCGGGTGAACCAGCTCGATATTCGTCGGCGGCAGGGGGAAGAAGGCGGCGGTGGTCTGGGCCTCGAGCACGTCCTCGGTGCCGCCCATGGGCAGGCCGAAATCATCCATAAAGCGCTTGATCGCCTTTTCCAGGTCAGGCACCGCGATGGCGATGTGGTCCAGGGCTGTAATCATCTTTCGTTTCTCCGGGGCTACTGCAACTGCTGCAAAAACTGGTTGGTGGCTTCGCGGCGGCGCGCTGCGATCTCCTCGGGAGATTCGATCACAGGGCGCTCGTCGGGGCTGATCTTGAAGATGGGCTGGCCCTTGTGGATGATCATGCCGTCCCCGTCCACCAGCACCTTTTCAATGGTGCCGGAAAAGGGTGCGTAGACCTTGTTGAACATCTTCATCACTTCGATGATGAACAGGGGGTCGCCCGCATTGAAATGATCGCCCTCTTTCACATAGACATCGTGCTCCGGCGTTTCGCGGGAGTAGAACATGCCACCGCTGGCCGCCAGGATCTCATCCGACTTGGCCACGGGTGGCGGAACCAGCACCTTGGCCATGGCTTTCTGCAACTCCGGTTCATTCAGGCGCGCCGGAATATGTACGGTAAGGTCCGCGTTGACCCGCATCTCGTAGAAACCGGTGGCCTCGGCGATACTCGGGAGAATTGCGAGGATATCGACCCCGGCCTGGAATCCCAGGTGGGCGCCGCGCACCCTGGCCCAGGTTTCGGCATCCATCCCCGCGGGCGCGTCGGCGGCCTCGAGGAGCGAGCACAACTCAACCCAGTCTCCCGCCGCCAGCCGGTTATTGAGCTCATCATAAAACGCGGTGGCGTCCTGCAGTATCCGGTTGTCGTGATCCCAGATAATGGTGGCCGCGGCATCCTCCTGGTCTTTCTCGTCATCCATATTGAGAAAATGGTAGGTGTCTGCCAGCAATTCCAGCGGATTCTCGTTCCAGCTGATCCTGCCATCTATCATGGTGTAGCAATCGCGATTGACACTGAGCCAGCCGCTGAGCACATGGGGCTCCCGCAACAGGTGCTGCAGCGGGCGCAGCAGCAGCGTTTCTTTCAGCTGCAGCGCCTCGGACAGCGCCGCCGCAGCCTCGCCTTCCGCTCCCGCCAGTGCCGCCTTGCTGAGCGCGCTGTAGGCGAAATCCAGGTCCATGTCGTTGGCGCGCTGCTTCAGTTCACCCACCGCGGTGAGATAAGGCACGATAAAGCGGGTGGTGGGGCGCGCGTTCACATTCTGGGCGATAAACCAGTTCACCAGGCCGTAGTGGAATTCCAGGTTGGTGGCCAGGTCCTTGCCGCGCATCCTGGTCTGGCGAATGGTCTCGGCCATTTGCTGGTAGGTTTCCAGCCGGGTATTGCCCACCGTCAGCAGCAGGGCAATATTGGAATCGTAGGCCCCGGCCAGGGTGTACTTCATGAATACATCGGTATCGGGGTTGTGCAGGCTGATACCCTGGTCGTCGCGAATTTCGCCGTTGGCGGCGTCGCTCCAGGATTCAATCACACCGCCGGCGTGCGGCTGCAGGGCCTGGTTGGTGGCATTCAGGCGCGCTTCCACGCTGTCATTGTGCCGCACCAGGCGCTGGGGCCGGGGCAGTCGTTCGCCGTGGGCCGCCAGCAAAACCATCGCCTCCACCAGCGACTCCACCTCGAAATGTTCCTCGGGCTTGTCCGGGTTGCTGAACTTGAGCGCATAGCAAAGCTCGGTGACGCGGTGCTCCACCTGGATACGGGTGTTCATCTCCATGAAGAAGTGCTTGTCGCGATCCACGATGCATTCGAA